>NZ_JAAGPB010000314.1:0-9953 GCF_017104585.1 Burkholderia sp. Ac-20392 | reverse complement strand
GCCGGCGCGGGCGGCCGTGCCGGCGAGGCGCGCGCCGCCGGGAGCGTCGAGCAGGCGGCCGATCTGGTCGATCTTCGCGAGCAGCAGGCGGGTCGTGTCACCGGCTGCGCCGTCGCCGAGCCGCGGCGTATCGACCGCGTCGAGCGCGCCGGCGCCCATCGCCTCGAACACGCGCCATGCATTCGCGCCGATGCAGCTCGTCACGATCAGGATCGCGCACGGTCGTTCGGATCGCATGATCCGCCGCGTTGCTTCGATCCCGTCGAATTTCGGCATGATCAGGTCCATCAGCACGACATCGGGCGGCTGCGCGGCGCACAGCTCGACGGCTTGCGCGCCGTCGGTCGCGACCCACAGCACGCGGTGCTCGGGCCGGCGCGCGATCGCGCGGCGCATCGCCTCGACGGCAAGCGGGAGGTCGTTGACGATGCCGATGTTCACAAGCGGAATTCTCCGGTCGGTTCGTAATGTTGGAGGGGGGCCGGGTTCATGGAAGGGGCTGCCTGTACGGCGCCGCCGGGCGGCATCGGCGGCCGGACGGCACGGCATTCTTTTCGGTTGGCGACGCCCGCATGCTGTCATGCGGCGCGGGCGGCGGCAATCGAAAAATTTGCGCATTGTGCCGTTTCAGTGCGTTTCCTCTATGACGACGCGCGTCCGGATGCCGCCGCCGGCCGCCGGACGGCGCGTGAAAGCCGGTCGCCGCTGGCGGGCGGACGGTACGCCATGCGATCATGACGCGCCCATCGCACCCTTCCGCCCTCCGCAGCGCGAAATCCGCCGAACGACATGAACCAGAAGCCCCGTTTTCGACTGACCGTGCGTGTCATTTCCGTATGGTCGTGCATCGGGGCGGCGACGGCGTTTGCCGGAGCGCCCGATACCGTTGCGTGGCCGTCGGGATGGGAAATTTCGCCAGGTCCCGCGCCGGCCACCCGCGCCGGCAAGACGCTGCCCGGCTCAAACGACGTCGCGGTGAAACGCGGCGCGTCGGGTACGGCCGACGCCGTGATGTCGCTGATGCGGATCGTCCGGACGGATCGCGGCGCGGCCCGCCTCGATCACGAGTTCGACACGCTGCAGCACACGATCGTCGAAGGCTACCGGAGTCGCGGCTGGACCGCGCAGTGCACGGCCGCCGGGCAGATGTCGCTGGGTGGCCGTCCGGGGCTTGCGACGACCTGCGACATGCAGCGCGCGGACGGGGTGGCGATCCGGCAGACGCTCGTCGCGACGATGAGCGCGACGACCGTGTACGGGCTGTCCTATACGGCGCCCGTCGATCGGTTCGACGCGAGCAAACCGGAATTCGATACGATGCGCGTGCATCTGACGGTGCAATGACGCGCGATGCAGGAGAGACGAAGCATGAAGGACAATCAGGCGGCACCGTCGGCACGGCGGCGCGGCACCGGCGGGGAACCGCCCGCGAGGCACGCGCGATGACCGCGCCCGATACGATACTCGTCAGCCGCGACCCGTACGCGCCGATCGTGACCGAGCACGACGGCCGCTTGCTGTACCGGATCTATATCGAGAGCGGGCACGCGTCGTTCTACCGCGATTTTCCGGTCGATCCGGACGCGGTGCGCGTGCTGCGCGACGACGCCGAGCGCTTTTACTTCCTGTTCGCGGCGCTTCACCATCCGTACCAGCTGAGCGCAACGAACCTGTCCGACGCGGAACGCGAACGCTACTTTCGCACGATCCTGTTTGCCGGCCGCGACGAAGTCGAAGCCTTCATGACGGAACTCGACCGCGCCAGCAACGGCGCGGTCGCGAACCTGCTGAGGATCTTCACGCAGGCCGACTACCGGCAACTGCGCACGGGCCGGTGGTTCGACATGGGCGCCGGCACACCGGCCGCGTAGCGCCCGCGCCGGCCCGTCATCCGCTTCAACGGGGGCGGGCGCGCCGTCAGTGGCTGCGCGCGTACCCCTGGATCAGCGCGCGCATCATCCCTTCGACCGTCGCGTCGAGCAGGTCGGTTTCCTGCTCGGACTCCTCGACGAGCGCGGCATACGCGGTCGCGAGCGTCACGCGATCGACCTCATGGCGTTGCTCCATCAGCGTCACCATCCCGTCCTTCGCCAGATGAGCGGAGAACGCGCGGCTGCCGATGGTCTGGAATACGTCAATCATGGCGGCTCTCCCGTCCGTTGCCGATGTTTTCCAGTTTAGTCGGCGCACCGGGGCTTCGCCACGCGCGGCGGCCCGTCTCACGCCGTCCCCGGGAGCGGGGGCGCGCGTGCCGCGACCGGCACGTTCGCACCGGCCGACCGTCCCCCAATTCCTTGGATGAAACACCGCCGACACATGGCCCGGGCACGGTATTCGCACGCTTCAACGTTTACCCGAAGCAGCAAATTGTCGACTATTTATCGATAAAATCTCGTGTTAGATTGCGCCGTCCGAGCCCGGTCCAAACCGGGCAGGCGGCGCATTCCAAGGCGCCGCGCGTCCGATACAAGGAGGAGCAATGCTGGTGCTGATTGGGGTGCCGATCGTCGTGATCGGTTTTGCGCTGCGCTTCAATGCGCTGCTGGTGGTCACGATCGCGGGGCTCGCGACGGGGCTGGCGGGCGGGCTGAATCTCGTCGATATCATCAGCGCGTTCGGCAAGGCGTTCACCGAAAACCGCTACATGGGGCTCATCTGGCTGACGCTGCCGGTGATCGCGCTGCTCGAGCGCAACGGCCTCAAGGAGCAGGCGAAGCGGATGATCTCGCGCGTGCAGGCGGCCACCACGGGCCGCGTGCTGATGCTGTACTTCGTGCTGCGCCAGGCGACGGCCGCACTCGGCCTCACGTCGCTCGGCGGCCATGCGCAGATGGTGCGGCCGCTGATCGCGCCGATGGCCGAGGCCGCCGCCGTCAACCGGCATGGCGAGCTGCCCGAATCGGTGCGCCAGCAGATCCGCGCGCATGCGTCGGGCGTCGACAACGTCGCCGTGTTCTTCGGTGAAGACATCTTCATCGCGATCCAGTCGATCCTGCTGATCAAGGGCTTTCTCGAGCAGAACGGGATCTCCATCGAGCCGCTGCACCTGTCGGTGTGGGCGATCCCGACGGCGATCGCCGCACTCCTGATCCACTGCACGCGCCTCGCGCTGCTCGACCGCCGGCTCACGCGCGGCTTCGGCCTGGTGGGGCAGGAGGGCGCGCGATGATCGGCCTCGAATCGCTGTACACGCTCGCGGGGCTGATGTTCGCCGCGTTCGCCTTCTTCAACCTGACCGACCGCACGAACCCGCGCCGCATCGTCAATTTCGCGTTCTGGGCGATCTACGCGGTCACGTTCCTGCTCGGCAAGTTGCTGCCGCATTTCGTGACGGGCTGTCTCGCGATCGCGCTCGCGGTGATCGCCGGCTCGGGCAAGCTCGGGCGCGGCAAGTCTGATGAAGCCGGGGAAGCCGCGGCCGTGCGGCGCGAGACACTCGCGCAGCGTTTCGGCAACAAGCTGTTCCTGCCCGCGCTGCTGATTCCGGTCGTCACGCTGATCGGCACGTTCGCGCTGAAGCTCGTGCCGTTCGTCGACCAGAAAAGCGTGACGCTGATCTCGCTCGTGCTCGGCACGCTCGTCGCGTTCGCCGTCGCGCTCGCGATGCTGCGCGATTCGCCCGTGCATGCGGTGAAGGAGGCACGCCACACGATGGACGCGGTCGGCTGGGCCGCGATCCTGCCGCAGATGCTCGCGGCGCTCGGCGCGCTGTTCGCGGTCGCGGGCGTCGGCGGCGTGGTGTCGGGGCTCGTGAAGGAGTGGGTGCCGATCGATTCGCCGTTCGCGGTGGTCGCGGCCTACACGGTCGGCATGGCGCTGTTCACGATGATCATGGGCAACGGCTTCGCCGCGTTCCCCGTGATGACGGCCGGCATCGGCCTGCCGCTGATCGTCCACCAGTTCCACGGCAACCCGGCGATCGTCGGCGCGATCGGGATGCTGAGCGGCTTCTGCGGTACGCTGATGACGCCGATGGCCGCGAATTTCAACATCGTGCCCGCGGCGCTGCTCGAATTGAAGGACAAGAATGGCGTGATCAAGGCGCAGTGGCCGACAGCCGTGCTGCTGCTCGCCGTGAACACGCTGCTGATGTATGCGTTCGTATTCCGTTTCTGACTCGATGGACGAGATGCCCATGACCGACCGACTCACGCCCGAACTCGCCTCGAAATTCGCGTCGCTCGCGCTCGCGCACCTGACCCGCGAATATCCGAACAAGCTCACGCATTCGCTCGCCGGCCCGCAGGACGTGCAGGGGCCGCGCGCACTTCACCCGATCTTCTACGGCAGCTACGACTGGCATTCGTGCGTGCACGGCTACTGGCTCGTGCTGCGCGTGCTCGAACGCTACCCGGCGTTGCCGGAGGCCGAACGCATCGTCGCGATCGTCGATGCGCACTTCACCGATGCGAACGTCGCCGGCGAGCGCGCGTATCTCGCGCTGCCGCACAACAGCGGTTTCGAGCGTCCGTACGGCTGGGCGTGGCTGCTCGCGCTGTCGGCGCAGCTGGAACGGCTCGCGCTGAAGGGGGCGATGCCGCAGGCCGCGCGCTGGGCGAAGACGATGGCGCCGCTGACCGACCTGTTCGTGTCGCGCTTCGAGACCTTCCTGCCGAAAGCGACCTATCCGCTGCGGGTCGGCACGCACTTCAACACCGCGTTCGCGCTCGCGCTGACGCTCGATTTCGCACGCGATACGCAGCGCGACGGGCTCGCGGCGCTGATCGTCGATACCGCGAAGCGCTGGCATCTGAACGATGTCGCGTGCCAGGCGTGGGAGCCGTCGGGCGATGAATTCCTGTCGCCCGCGCTGATGGAGGCGGAGCTGATGCGGCGCGTGCTGCCGGCCGCCGAATTCGACGGCTGGTTCGCGCGCTTCCTGCCCGATCTCGCGCGCGGCGAGCCGGCAACGCTGTTCGAGCCGGCGACGGTCAGCGATCGCAGCGACGGCAAGATCGCGCACCTCGACGGGCTGAACCTGAGCCGTGCGTGGTGCCAGCGTGCGCTCGCCGGCGCGCTGCCGGAAGGCGATGCGCGGCGCGCGAAGCTGCTCGAGGCAGCCGACCGGCATCTTGCGAGCGCACTCGCGCACGTGGCCGGCGACTACATGGGCGAGCACTGGCTCGCGACGTTCGCGTTGCTCGCGCTGGAGGCGTAGCGCGCGGGAAGGGGGCTGCGCCGCGGTTCAGGCCCGGGGGCGCGCAATCGTTCGGTCGCCCCGGGCCCGCAGCGACACGTCGAGCTTGTCCAGCATCTGCCGCCAGCCGATCGATACGCCTTTCGGCGCGAGTTCGGACGGTACGCGCTCATGCGTCAGCACGAGCTCGCACAGGCCGTCGCGGTCGAACAGATCGACCGTGACGAGCGTTTCCTGCTGGTTCATGTACGAGGACTGCCACGTGAATACCAGCTTCGACGGGCGATCCAGCACCCGGTATTCGCCGGTGTGCGTGTATTCGATGCGCGACGAACGCATGAAGATGTGAAAGCGTCCGCCGACGCGCGGTTCCAGCATCGCGTCGCAATGCTTCATCGTGCCGGGCAGCATCCACGCGCACAGCCCGTCCGCGTCGAGCCACGCGTCGAACACCTCGTCGCGCGACGCATGGAGCAGCTTGCGGACCGTGATCGCATGCGCGCTCATGCTCGGGGCGGCTTCTGCTTGCGCCTGGCGGCGAGATGCCGGTCGAGCGCGTCAAGCCGCTCGCTCCAGAACACCGTGTAGTGGTCGAGCCAGCGCTGTACTTCCTCGAGATTCGCTGCGTCGAGCTGGCACGTGTGCTCGCGCCCCCGGATTTCGCGGCGGATCAGCCCGGCTTTCTCGAGCGTCTTGACGTGCTTGGAGATCGCATTGAGGCTCACGTCGTAAGGTGCCGCCAGCTCGCCCACGGTCAGGCTGCCGTCGCGCAGCCGTCCGAGTATCGACCGCCGGGTCGGATCGGCAAGCGCGCTGAAGATGGCGTCCAGCCTGTCGGGCGAACGATCGTGTGGATTCATGGAGAGACTCATGGCGAAATTATATTCAACCACAAGGTTGACAATCAACCTTTGGGTTGAATAACATCGGATCGCCTTCAACCGGAGAATTCCGATGTTCAAGTTATTGCAGATCGATTCGAGCCCGATGGGCGATGCATCCATTTCGCGTCGACTGACGCAGGAGTATGCGCGCAACTGGCTGCATGCGCATCCCGACGGGCGCGTCGTGGAGCGTGATCTGTGTCGCATTGCGATGCCGCCGATCGACGCGGCGTGGATCGCGGCGAACTTCACGCCGCCGGACCTGCGGACCGCGCAGCAGAACGAGATGCTGGCTTTGTCGACGACGTTCACGACCGAGTTGCGCGATGCCGACGAATACGTGATCGGCGTGCCGATGCACAACTGGGGGCCGTCCGCGAACTTCAAGCTCTGGCTGGACCACATCGTCAGGCAGGGGGAGACCGTTGTAACGACGCCGTCCGGGCCGCGCGGGTTGCTCGGTGGACGGCGCGCGACCTTCGTGATTGCGGCGGGATGGCGGTACGGGCCGGATGCGGAGCGGGCGCAACGCAACTTCCTCGAACCCTGGCTGCGGACGCTGTTCGGTTATCTGGGTGTCGACGACATGCGTTTCGTGATCGCGGACGGTGCGGCGGATGTGTTCACCGGCAAGGCCGATAGCGCAGTGTTTCTCGCGCCCCACGTCGACGCGGTGCGCGCGTTGTTCGCATAGGTTGACCGGCATCTCGCGATCGCATTCGCCCACGTGGCCGGGCACGGGCTTGTTGTGACGTTCGCGTAGCTCGCGCTGGACGCGTGGCGCGCGAAACCCCGCCGGCGGCAAGGTCTTCGGGGCGCGGCTATACTCGCCGCTCGGGTTGCATCGCGCCGCATGCGTTGCGCGATGCGGCCATTCGTTTCCTTGCCGCCTCGCCATGGACAAGCTCATTTCATACGTCGCCGCGATCCACGGGCTCTCGGGCCCGGTGTCGATCGTGTCGCACACGACGTCGCACGACCGCTGGACCGACGACGACGTCGAGGTCACGCGCGACGAAACCGAATACCGCTTCGACAACGGTGCGATCGTGCGCCGCTCGGTCGAGCAGGACCGCGCACCTTCCGATCTGCTGTGCGCGGAATGCTGGATCGACTACGACGTGCTCCGCCATCCGGATGCGCAACCGATCGGGCCGACGCGGATGACGTTCGACAACGCCTGCCGCGAAACTTTCTGGCTGCGTTATCACCTTGCGTGACTGCGTGACTGCGTGACTGCGTGACTGCGTGACTGCGTGACTGCGTGAACGCCTGAGCGTGTGACCGAACGTCGGCATGAACACACTCGGCCGCGTCAACCCTGCGTCACGCCCTCCGCCGCATGCAGCAGCGGGGCCAACCGCACGGCTGCTTCCCGCATCTTCGGCACGTTTTCCAGCAAGTCGTTGAGCGTCGCGCGCGCGGTCGGCGCATGCACGGCGAGCGCCGCGAGCACGCGGCCGCTGGCTGCCTCCTTCACCGGCACCGCGACGGCCACCATCCCGCGCACGAATTCCTCGTTGTCGATCCCGACGCCGCGCGCGGCGAGCCGGTCGAGCTCGGCCGCGAGCAACTGCGCATCGGTCAGCGTCCGGTAGGTCATCTTCTTCAGCGTGAGCCGCGCGAGCATCGCGTTGCGCTCCAGCGCATTCATCTGCGACAGGAACAGCTTGCCGCTCGCCGTGCAGTGCAGCGGCACGCGCATGCCGGGCCGCATTTCGAGCCGCAGCGGCTCGGTCGTCTCGACGCGTTCGACGTACAGCACCGTGTCGCCGTCGAGCGCGGTGAGGTTGCAGGTTTCGCCGAGCACGTCGACGAGCGCACGCAGCACCGACCGGCAGCCGCGCGTGAAGGTGTTGTTCGACAGGGCCGCGAGCGCGAACTGCGCGGCGCGCGGACCGAGCGCGATGCCGCGGTCGTGGCCGCGCGAGTCGGGCATGTGGATCACATAGCCGCGCGTTTCGAGCGATTCGATCAGCCGCAGCAGCGTTGCTTTCGGGATATGCAGCCGCGTGGCGAGTTGCGACAGCGTGTATGGCTGGCCGGCCGACGCGAGCGCTTCGAGCACCGCGAGGGCGCGCAGCACGCGCGCGTCGTCGGCGGGCGCGCCATCGGGCGGCGCGGGGGCGGTTTCGCGCATGTGTCTCCTCCGTCGGGATCGGCATGCGTCCCGGGATGGTGGGTGCGATGGAAATGAAACGAATTGAACGGTTTTTGTACCACATTCGCGGCGTGGACAATAAATCGGCTTGTATGCGTTCCGTGTGCTCAATAAATTTGGACAAAACATACCGGATTTTTCCAATACCCCGGAACGGAGACACGAATGACACGCAGCTTCGACTATGTCGTGGTCGGCGCGGGATCGGCCGGTTGCGTCCTCGCCAACCGGCTGTCCGACGGCGGCCGCCACACGGTGTGCCTGCTGGAAGCCGGCCCCGCCGACAAATACATGTGGATCCACGTGCCGATCGGCTATGGCAAGACGATGTTCCACCCCGTGTACAACTGGGGCTTCCACACCGATCCCGATCCGAACATGCACAACCGCCGCCTGTACTGGCCGCGCGGCCGCACGCTCGGCGGCTGCAGCTCGATCAACGGGCTGATCTACGTGCGCGGGCAGCAGCAGGATTACGACCACTGGGCCGCGCTCGGCAATCGCGGCTGGAGCTGGCGCGAGTGCCTGCCGTATTTCCGCAAGCTCGAACACAACACGCTCGGAGAAGGGCCGACGCGCGGCACCGGCGGCCCGCTGTGGGCGTCCGCGATCCGGCAGCGGCACGAACTCGTCGATGCGTTCGTCGCCGCATCGAACCAGCTCGGCGTGCGCACGGTCGACGATTTCAATACGGGCGACCAGGAGGGCGTGGGCTACTACCAGCTCACCACGCGCAACGGGCTGCGCTGCTCGACGGCCGTGGCCTACCTGAAGCCCGCGCGCGGACGGCCGAACCTGCATGTCGAAACCGATGCGCAGGCGCTGAAGGTGCTGTTCGACGGCGCGCAGGCGTCTGGCGTACGCTACGTCCAGCATGGCAAGGTTCACGAGGTGCGTGCGCTGCGCGAGGTGATTCTCGCGGCCGGCGCGCTGCAGTCGCCGCAACTGCTGCAGGTGTCGGGCGTCGGGCCGGCCGCGCTGCTGGACCGGCACGGGATTCCGGTCGTCGCCGATCGCGCGGGCGTCGGCGAGAACCTGCAGGACCATCTGCAGATTCGTCTGATCTACGAAGTGACGAAGCCGATCACGACCAACGACGAACTGCATTCGTGGGTCGGCCGCGCGAAGATGGGGCTGCAATGGGCGCTGTTTCGCGGCGGCCCGCTCGCGATCGGCATCAACCAGGGCGGGATGTTCTGCCGTGCGCTGCCGGACGAATCGGCGACGCCCGACATCCAGTTCCATTTTTCGACGCTGTCGGCCGATTCGGCGGGCGGCAGCGTGCATCCGTTTCCCGGCTGCACGTATTCGATCTGCCAGCTGCGGCCCGAATCGCGCGGCACCGTGCGCATCCGCACCGACGATGCGCGCGACGCGCCGTCGATCCAGCCGAACTATCTCGACACCGAGCGCGACCGCCGCACGACGGTGGCCGGCGTACGCTTCGCGCGACGTGTCGCGGCCACCGAGCCGATGGCGTCGCTGATGCAGCGCGAGGTGCGGCCGGGCGCGGACGCGCAGACGGACGACGAACTGCTCGAGTTCTGCCGGGAATACGGGCAGACGATCTTTCATCCGTCCGGCACCGCGAAAATGGGCGTCGCGCGCGATCCGCTCGCGGTCGTCGACGAGCGGCTGCGCGTGTACGGCACGCGCGGGTTGCGCGTGGTCGACTGCTCGATCATGCCGACCCTCGTATCGGGCAATACCAACGTGCCGATCGTGATGGTCGCCGAGAAGGCGTCCGACATGATCCTCGAGGACGCGCGCA
>NZ_JAAGPB010000313.1:0-233 GCF_017104585.1 Burkholderia sp. Ac-20392 | reverse complement strand
AAAAAAAAAAAAAAAACTCATCCGATGTTCTCACACCCAACATCAATACTCACAACACTTTACTACTAGACTGCATATCGCGTGCTTAGTTATTTTTTCTATGTCCTCTCTCTTCTCGTCTCTCCATCCTCGCACTACCACTCTTACCAGCCATCTTTTCTCCCTTCCTCTTGTTTCCCTTCCTGTCTTGATCACATCTCTCTCAACTCTCTTTATCCTGATCACTCTCCCTT
>NZ_JAAGPB010000029.1:0-40291 GCF_017104585.1 Burkholderia sp. Ac-20392 | reverse complement strand
GCCGTCGAAGCGCTGGCCGCGCAGGCGCTCGACGCACTGGCGCGCCGGCTCGACGCCGTCGACGCGCGCCGCACGTACCGGGTGGTGACGTCGATGCGCGTGCCGTCATCGATTCCGGGCCGCCACGATCGCGCGAAAACCGAATGGGACGCGATCCTGCTCGAACGCACGCGCGGCGACGACCCGGCGCCCGCGTGGAACGTGCGCTTCCTCGTCGAAGCGAAGGCGTCCGCGGATGCCGCGACGACCGACCTGCCGCGACTGCTGCGCGGCCTGAACCTGCTCGCGCAGGCCGACCCGGACACGATCTATGCATTCGAGACGCACCAGGGCACGGTGCGCGTGCACGGGGCGTCGCTGCACGCGCTGACGACCGACGAAGCGACGCTGCCACGGGAAGTGCTCTATTGCTGCGATGCATCCGCCGACACGACGCCGCGCCTGCTCGGCGCCGCAAGCCGGATGCAGTTGCTGTCGGCGCAGGCCAGCCTCGAATACGCGAGCGCGCTCGCGCAGCGGCCGGATGCCGATCCGGATGGCCTCGGCGTCGTCTGGCACGCGCTGCTGACGCTGCCGCAATGGCATGCCGTGCTGCACCAGTACCCGTCGCTGCGGCAGGTCCGCGAGCTGATGGTGGCGATCGACGACTTGCGGGCCGCGATCGACGATGTCGATGAAGACGGTGTAGCGAGCAGCGTGTACGCGTGACGCACGAAACGAACCGCCGTGCGGCGGCCGGAACGCGCCGCCCGCTCAGTTGGTGAGCACGCCGAACGGCAACGTCCATCCCGTCAGGCGGCCGCCGTCCGCCCATCGATCCTCGGCCGCATCGCATGGCAGCAGAATCGGCGCGGTCGCACACTCGAGCGTTTCCTTCGGCGTATGGCCGAACTCCGCCTTGAACAGCCGGTGGAAATACTTCTCGTCGGGAAAGCCATGCGCCCACGCGATTTCCGCGATGCGCTGATGCCGGCGCTGCGGGTCGCCCAGCACGTGGTACGCATGGCGCAGCCGCCGGCGCGTGATCTGCCGCATCACGCCGCCGTCCTCTTTGAACAGCTGGTAGAGCCGCGCTCGCGACACGCCGATGTCGCGGCAGATCCGGTCGGGATCGAGATCGGGCTCCAGCAGATGCACGTCGATGTAACGCCGGACCCGCTCGGCCAGCGCCCCGTCGATCGGGCCGCGTGCGTCGTTCAGCGCCTGCGCGGTCGGTGAAATGGCCGCTCCCAGCAGCAGCAGCATCGATTGGACGATGCTCGGGATCTCGTGCGTGCGCAGATTCGGCAGGTTGCGGAACAGCGACAGCATGTGGTCGCCGAGCAGCCGCCCCACGCCGCTCGTCAGCGTCTGGCCGTGCGCCTGTGCGGCATGGCTCGGCAGCAGGTATCTCGGCACGACCAGGCTGATCACGTCGCCGGCCTCGACCCTGCAGTCGTTGACCTGCGCGACGTCGTAGACGAACACGTCGCCGGCACCCTTGACCAGCTCGGGCCCGCCGGTGTGGCTGGCCAGCCGCCCGCCGAGCAGCAGCGTGAAGCGGATCGAATCCTGGCCGTCGAGGCGGATCCGCCGCGTGGTCCGATTGACCCGATAGGCCGGTGCGCGCGACCGCCAGTGCCGGCCCGACAGGATCAGCGGGCCGAGCGCCGCGCCGCTCGCTTCCGCGTCGAACGCGCCGTGCCCACCGTCGTCATCCAGACGGTAGTCGCACAGCATGTCCTTGACCCAGACGTGGAACCGGTCCTGCTCGGGGTAGTCGATCGTGCGAAACTTGAAAACAGGGACGAATGCCGCTTGATCCATGACAGTTTTTTTATCGAACCGACACGAGAGGATAGATCGGTTCGTCGATTATCGGACCAAATTGCGCCGGCGCAAGGCCGGCGCGGCATGTCGTCCACCGAAGCGGCCGACCGGCGCCCTGCGGCGGGCGCGGTCGTCACCGCGGCCATCAGCGTTGCGGATGGCATTCCCAACTGTTGTACGTCGGCCGATCGATCGGCGTGAGCCCCGGAATCATGAACACCGTACAGCCGAAACGCCGCCCCTTGCCGGTCGTCGCGTCGTAACTCACCTTCTGGCCGCCCAGCCCGTCCTTCGTTCCATACTGCACGTTGGCGACCGTGATCTCGTCCGACGACGCGAGCCCGAGCGTCTTCGCGGTCGACGCCTGCACGTCGATCATGTTCATCTGCGTCGAACCGCACGCGGACAACACGAGGCCGGCGACCGCCGCGCCCAGCACGGCCCGCAAGGTGCACGTGCGCTGCAAGACTTTCTTCATGGTTTCTCCTTCGAATGCCCGCCGCGACACGATTACGAGCCCGGCGTATAAAAACTGGACTGGATCTGGCTGCCGATATTCGCGGCAAACCCCTGCCAGACGAGCGCCATCGCCCCGGCCGCGTTGACCGCCAGCGCCGGCCACGTCCCATCCTGCGGATCCAGCGTGGCAGTGCTCCACGCGCCGTTCCGGTAGCCGGCCACGAGGAGAACCGACGCGTTCGGCGTGCCCGTGTCCTCCCAGGCGACCGTCACGTTGCCGGCCGGGTCGATCACCAGCGGCGGGTACTGGAGCGCCGCCCCGTTCAGGTGTTCCGTCAGCTTCTGCAGCGGCCCCCAGGTTCCGTTGCCATCCGACACGCTCGCCTGCAGGACCGCGCCGCCGTCCGCCCACATCGCGGCGGCCACGCCGTTTTCGTTGACGGTCAGCATCGGCGTCGGGATGAATCCCGTGGGCACCACGATCGCCGGGGCGACGGGCTGCACGGGCTGCCATCCGGTTCCGGATACATAGCGCTGCGACATCGTGGCGGTGTAGAGCTTCCCGCCCGTCACGTCGAGTTGCCCCCAGACCAGCGTGATGTTGCCCTTCGCGTCCATGCCGGCGACCGGCGAGATGATCGTCGTGAACAGGCTCGAGTTCGATACGACCTGGTTGACGTTGGTCCAGCCGTTGGTCGCGTCGTACGTGGCCGTCCACAGCGCCGACTTCGTATGGTTGGTCTGCCGCCACGCCAGCACCGCGCGACCGGACGACAGGACCGACAGCATCGGCCTCACGTTGTCGGTATCGCCGGTCACGGCGCCCGGCCCGCTCTGCACCGGCATCTGGACCAGCGCCGTCGGCGACCACTGTCCGGCCTGCGTATAGCGCGTCCACGCGATGCGCGTATCGAGCAGGCTGATCGACTGCGTCCAGGTGACGAGCGCGTTGCCCTGGCTGTCCATGCCGGCCGAATAGGACGAACCGGCCATGTCCGGCGCCAGTGTGACCGGCGTGCCCCATCCGCTTGCCGGGCTGTACGGGCGCGCCCACAGGGCGTACGTGTTGGGGCCCGGCGTCCATTCGGTCCAGAACGCGACTGCCTGCCCGCTCGCGTTGCCGACCAGTTGCGGCTGCACCCCGATCAGCGTGTTCATCGCATGCGAACCGTCGCTCGTGTCGAGCCGCGTCGCGCTTCCCCAACCCGAGCCCGCCACATGGCGCGCGCCCCACATCTCGTTGCCGGACGTGCCGGCCGGGCCATTGGTCATCCAGGTCGCGAGCGCGTTGCCGCTCGCGTCGATGGTTACGCTGGGCTGGCCTTCCGGGCCCTTGCCGTCCACGGCGGCAGCCTTCGACCAGCCGGCCTGCGGCTGCGTCGTCCCGCCGCCGCCCGTCGGCCCGCCATTCGAACCGCCACCGGGCAACGTCGGGCCGGAAGGCGAACCGGGATTGTTCGGCGACGACAACGACGCGCCGTCGTTCGTGGCAACGTCGTCGCCGCCGCAGGCGGTCAGCGCGAGCGCGACTGCCATGACCATCCATGTAATGGGTTTCATCGGAATCCTCTTGTTTTCGTGATCCGGCGCACTCTCGTCTGCCGTTCGCCATACGATGCATCGCATCGATCGGCCGATTGATAAGCAATACTATTGAACAGGCATGGAAACCGGCATCCGCTTGCTTTCACTCATGATCGACTCCGTCGTGCGGATCGATGCAAACGCCGCTTTCGGCAGACCGCCCCCGTCGGGCAGCGCGGACGACGACAGGCCGTCTATCGTCGGAGGTCCGTCACTGCCGGCTGCATCTTAATTCAGGCGGTCCGGATTCAAGGTGGCGTTGCGTCTACACTGAGTGGACTTCCATTTCGCAGGCCCGCATTCGACGCGACTGCCGGCCGGCCTGCGCGCGCTCGCGACCGAAGCGGCCGGTGCGGTACGATACGCGCCGGGGCGAAACGCCTCACCTGAGAGACCCGGCCGCTGCGGCCCTACACCCGGCACAAGAAAAAATGCCCAATAGCCCATTGCTGCACCGAAACCTGTTCGCCGCGCTGGCGGCCAGCCTGCTCTGGATTCCCGGCGCCCATGCCAGCTCGGACGACAGCTGCGAAGCGCCGGCCACGCTCCGGCAGAATGCGTACTTCTGCGGCAACCTGCCGATACTGACCCCCGCCAACGACACGCGCATCAACGCGATGCTGATGATGGTCGACAGCGCCAAGGTCGCGCAGGCGTTTCCGGACCCGAAGACGATCCCGGCGAAAGACCGGATCAACCAGATCATCGTGCCGTTTCCGATGGACTTTTCCGGGTGGATCTCGATCGGGCAGAAGGAACCCGACAAGGCCGGCGGCGCAGCGGATACCGGAACACCGTCGAATCAGTACGCCGACGGCGAAGGCAGCATCTGCCGCAGCATGACCTCGGGCGCCGATGCGTTCAACGACGCACTGGGCGGTGCCGGCGGCCTCCCCGCCGATGAAGCCACGCGCCTGCGCGCGGCGCGCGCCGACATCGCGCAGAAGACCTGCGCCACGGGCGGCGCGAGCGCCGCCTGGACGAAACCGCCGGTCAAGTCGCCGCTCGGCCAGCAGTTCGCCGCGTACCTCGACGGCACGAACGCGTTCTACCGCGCCGACTTCCTCACCGCGACCAGGGCCTTCGCGAGCGCGTCGCACAGCGCGAACCCATGGCTGAAGGAAACCGGGCTCTATATGGCCGGGCGCGCGCAGTTGAACGCCGCGCAGGCCAACGTGTTCGACAACGACAGCCCCACGCCGACGCGCGGCCGCGTGACGAAGGTGTCGCTCGACGCCGCGAATACGGTGTTTCGCACTTACCTGAAGGTGTATCCGCAGGGGCGCTATGCGACCTCCGCGACGGGGCTGTTGCGGCGTGTCGCGTGGCTCGGCGGCAACGTCACGCAGCAGGCCGACCTGTACGGCCACGCGCTCGCGCGCTGGTCGCCGGCGACGTCGAACGTGCCGCTGATCCAGCTGGCGAACGAACTCGACAGCAAGCTGCTGTTCGGGTCGGATTACGACGCGAACCAGATCCAGTCGCCGACCGTGCTCGCGACCGTCGACCTGCTGCGCATGCGCACGTCGGAAAACAGCGACTCGAGCCGCGCCAAGCCGCTGACGCTGGACGACCTGCAGGCGCAGAAGCCGCGCTTCGCGAACGCGCCCGCGCTCTACGATTACCTGCTTGCGACCTGGTACGTCCAGATCGGGCACAAGCCGGACGCCGCGCTCGCGTTGCTGCCGCAGACGCCCGCGGAACCGCTCGACTACTTCGGCCTGAGCCAGCAGGCGCTGCGCGGGTTCGCGCTGGAGGATAGCGGCCAGTCCGACAAGGCGCGCCAGCTGTGGCGCGACCTGATCCCGCTCGCGAAATTCCGCTTCCAGCGCGAGGCGCTGGAACTCGCGCTCGCGATCAACCTGGAGCAGGCCGGGCTCGTCAACGACGTATTCGCCGACGATTCGCAGGTGCAGAACGCCGCGATCCGCGCCGTGCTGCTGCAACGCTCGGCCAATGCAGACCTGCTGCGCGCACAGGCGCAAAATCAGGCGACCGGCGGCGCGCTGCGCGACACCGCGCTGTACACGCTGCTGTACAAGGAGCTCACGCGTTCGCACTACGCCGAGTTCATCGCCGATGCCGCGCTGGTGTCCGGCAAGCCTGCCGATCCGTTGAAGCCGTTCATCGCAGCCGGCGCCAAAAACGAAGACGGTTATGCGTGCCCGTCCGCGAACGAGATCGCCGCGGCACTCCAGCAGAATCCCGCCGATGCGAAGGGGCTGAACTGTCTCGCCGATTTCGTGCGCCTGCACCCGCCCGCGTCCGGCCTCGAAAGCGATCCCGTGCCGCTGTGGATGCGCAACGCATCGACGCCGGCCGCTTCGCGCATCCCGCCGACGCTCGGCGGCGCGCCGTCGCAGTTCGCGGGCAAGCCGTACGAGCGGATGTCGAGCTACGTGACGGTGATGGCCGATGCGCAGGCGAACCCGAACGACCGCGCCTACGCGTACTACCGTGCGATCAAGTGCTATGCGCCGGCCGGCTCCAACGAATGCGGCGGCAAGGACGTGCCGAAGAACGTGCGCAAGCGCTGGTTCGATGCGCTGAAGGCCAGCTACGCGGGCAGCCCGTGGGCGCAGAAACTCCGCTACTACTGGTAAGCGCCGCGTGAAGCGAATCGCGTGCGTAGCATGCATCGCGCTGCTGCTGGCCGGACGCGTCGCACTGGCCGGCACCGTCGACGCCGCGCGGTACGACGCATTCTGGCTGTGGGCGGGCGTGAAGCCGCAGGCGGTCGTGCATGGCGCACGCACCGTCTACGTGCTGCAAGGGCAGATCGAGGCGTCGCCACGGGACGAGTCGCAGGTCCGCGTGATCGCGCAGGGCGTCGCGCTGCCGCCCGCGCCGCAGGCGCGCCTGTGGCTCGTCTATCGTGCGCATACGCTGCGCTGGACGCCGCGCGTCACGCAGATCATGCTCGCGCAGCTCACGCGCTGGCGCGCGTCGGGCCGCACGATCACCGGTATCCAGATCGACTTCGATGCGCGCACGCGCCACCTGCAGGATTACCTCGAATTCCTGCGGTCGCTGCGCGAGACACTGCCTGCCGATTGCCGGTTGAGCATCACCGGGCTGCTCGACTGGAGCAGCCGCATCGATACCGACCAGGTCAACCAGCTCAGGGGGATCGTCGACGAAGTGGTCGTGCAGACCTACCAGGGCCGCCGCACGATCCCCGACTATGCGGACTACCTGCCGCGCGTCGCGCGGCTGCAGTTGCCGTTTCGCATCGGCATCATCCAGGGCGGCGAATGGGACGCGCCGCCGTACCTCGCGACGAACCCGTGGTTCCGCGGCTACGTCGTGTTCCTGCGCAACGACTAGCGGGCCAAGGCGCGGCGGCGGCCCGCCTGTTCTCGCTCCGGATTTACGCCGGTCGCGGCGAAGTCGCGTCCACGTACACCCACGCAGCGACGCCCGACTCGAGCACCACGCGATCGCGGCGATACGCGTCGACTTCGTAGTCGTCCGCGTGCTGCAGTTCTTCCGGTGTGATCGCAAACACGGTGCCCGTCACACGATCACCGGACTGGCCGGTATAGGCCACCACCGGATGATGCGTCTTCCCGCTCGTCGCGACCACTTCCGGATCGTCGATCTTCAGCATCGTCATCGCGTAACCGGGCATCGCATCCTCACGACCGTCGAGCTTGCGGCCGAAGGTCGCGAGCTGCACCGGTTCGAGCTGCAGCGTGCCATAGGAAAAGAGGTGTTCGGAGAAAGTCGGGGGGGTGCTGGACATGATTGAACTCGATAAAGGCGTTGGGGCAAACGAAGCGTAACGCAGATCGCCGGCAGGCTTATGCGACACCCGCGATCGCCCCGCCGAGCCCGGCGAGCGCAATCACGAGCAGCGCGCCCGCCGACGACGCCGGGATCCACCGCTGCTTGCGATGAATCAGCGGATGGTTGATCGCGGCCATGTAGCTGGTCAGGATCGTGAAATCGACCGCGATCCACAGCGCGGCCAGGATGGCCAGGCTCACGCGCGAATCCGGCGTGATGCCGACGAACTGCGGAAAGAACGCGACGAAGAACAGCAGGTCCTTCGGATTCGCGATGCCGACGAGAAAGCCGCGCACGACGCCCGGCAAGCGCCGCGCCTGCGATGCCGGTTCGCCTTGCGCGGCGCCATTGCCGCCGCGCGTCCGGCCTGCGCGCCATTCGCCGAGCAGTGTCCGGACGGCCAGCACCGCGATGAACACGCAACCCGCCACGTGCAACCCCGTGAGCAGCCGCTCGCTGACGAGCACCACGCCGAACACCATCAGCATCGCGCCCGCGATCATCACGAGGCTCGCGGCATTCGCGCCCACCGCGGTCAGCATTCCCTGGCGGAAGCCGCGCCGCGCGACGGTGCCGACCACGAGCATGACGACCGGGCCGGGCGTCGCGATGAGCAGCACGATCGCGGCGAGATAGGCAAACAGCAGCGGGTAATGGAGTGCCATGACAAAAAGTTGTTGGATGAATTGACGCGCGTGCGCGTCACGGTGGCATCATCGGGATTCAGCGCACCGGATTGCACGGTTTTATGAAGTATTGCGTGCCCGGCCTGCTGTTGAAAAACGGAAAATCCTGTCGGATGACATGAGTTTTATTCATATTCGAGACCCGTGAAGGCCAAACCACTTCCCCCTGTCTACGCGTTGCGCGCGTTCGAAAGCGCCGCGCGCACCGGCTCGTTTACGCTGGCCGCCGAGGAACTGAGCCTCACGCAAAGCGCGGTCAGCAAGCACGTCAGGACACTCGAGGCCTACTTCGGCCGGAAGCTGTTCGTCCGGCGCGGCCCGAAAATGACCGTGACGGCGGAAGCGCACATCTTCGCGTCGGGCCTGCGGCGCGGCTTCCGGCAGATCGAGGAGGCCTGCGTGCTGTTCCAGTCGCAACGCGACGTGCTGCGGCTCAAGGCGCCGTCCACGCTCACGATGCGCCGGCTGCTCGACGCTCTGGCCGCGTTTCGCGACACGCGGCCCGCGTTCGAGGTGCAGATCGCGAGCGTGTGGATGGATGTCGATACCGTCGACTTTTTCAGCGAATCCTACGATTGCGCGATCCTGCTCGGCGCAGGCAAGTTCGGCGAGGCCACGCAGTGCGTGAAGCTGTTCGACGAATGGCTGATCCCGGTGTGCTCACGGGCGACCGCGACGGTCGCACGCGCGAATCCCGCGGCGTGCGAGCTGATCCACCCGTCGCCCGATCGGCGCGACTGGCGCCGCTGGCTCAAGGGCAGCGGTCATGATCTCGAGGTGGACATCACGCGCGGGCAGGTGTTCGACATGCTAGAACAGGGGATCGCGGCGGCGATTGCCGGCCACGGCATTTCGATTGGCGATCTCGCGCTGTGTGCGACCGCCATCGACGAGAAGCAGCTGGTGCTGCCGTTCAAGACGGCCGTCAATACCGGCGACGCGTACTACCTCGTCTGGCCGGAAGACTCCGCCAAGGTCGCTCAAGTGCGCGAACTGCTCGCGTTCCTGGAAAGCCGGATGCCGCGCCTGACGTTCCCGGGCATCCGCTTCAACGGTCCGGGCTGACTACTGCGGCCGGCGAACCGGCCGCGTTGCCGACGGTGCAATTGGCGCAACCTCGCGCTGCCGGCCCCTAACGACAGCGCGGCCCGCCGAAGCGGGCCTGCGCCGACACCCAACTACACCATTACGCCTGCACGAAAGCCAGCAGGTCGGCGTTGAGCACGTCCGCGTTGACCGTCAGCATCCCGTGCGAGTAGCCCGGGTAGGTCTTCAGCGTGCCGTTCTTCAGCAGCTTGATCGACTTCAGCGCGGCATCCGCGATCGGCACGATCTGGTCGTCTTCGCCGTGCAGCACGAGCGTCGGGACGGAGATCGACTTCAGGTCTTCGGTCTGGTCCGTTTCCGAAAACGCCTTGATGCCTTCGTAATGCGCCTTGGCGCTACCTTCCATCCCCTGCCGCCACCAGTTGCGGATGACGCCCTGATGGACGGTTGCACCTTCGCGGTTGAACCCGTAGAACGGGCCGCTCGGCACATCGAGGAAGAACTGCGCGCGATTGTCGGCGAGCGCTTTCCGGAAACCGTCGAACACCTCGAGCGGCAAGCCTTCGGGGTTCGATTCGGTTTTCAGCATCAGCGGCGGCACCGCGCTGACCAGCACCGCCTTCGCGACGCGGCCGGCCGGCTCGCCGTGCTTCGCGACGTAGCGCGCCACTTCGCCGCCACCGGTCGAGTGACCGATGTGCACCGCATTGCGCAGGTCGAGCGCTTCGACGACCGCGAATGCATCTGCCGCGTAGTGATCCATGTCATGGCCGTCCGACACCTGCGCCGACCGGCCGTGGCCACGACGATCGTGCGCCACCACGCGATAGCCCTTCTGGACGAAGAAGAGCATCTGCGCGTCCCAGTCGTCGCTGGACAACGGCCAGCCATGGTGGAACATGATGGGCTGCGCGTCCTTCGGGCCCCAGTCCTTGTAGAAAATCTCGACGTGATCCTTCGTTGTGACGGTTGGCATCGCGATGGACTCCTGTAAGGTGGTTGAACTCGGCGCTGTGGCCGGCAGCCATTATCGGACAGGTTTGTTAAACGATGATGCCAACTTGCGAATGATCGTCGACAGCTTCGATAACGTGGACGAACCCGCTACGGGCGAACGATCGTGCGGCGCCGCACGTCAACCATCCGTCGACACCGTCACGGCTTCCCACGCGCGGATTTCCTCGTCCAGCGCCGCCAGCTTGCCGCGCACCAGCCGCAGCGCATCGCTGCCGAGCAGCAGATGCGCGGGCGGATGGTCCGCCGCGATCGCCGCGAGCATCGCCCGCGCAGCCTTCGCGGGATCGCCCAGCTGCTTGCCGCTTTTCTCTTCGCGCGCGTGGCGGATCGGATCGAAGATCGCGTCGTAGTCCGCGATCGAGCGCGGCGTGCGCAGCATCGAGCGGCCGGCCCAGTCGGTGCGGAACGAACCCGGCGCCACGGCCGTCACCGCGATGCCGAACGGCTCAAGCTCCTTGCCAAGCGATTCGGAAATGCCTTCCAGCGCGAACTTGCTGCCGCAGTAGTAAGTGATGCCCGGCATCGTGATGTGACCGCCCATCGACGTGATGTTGAGGATGTGTCCGCGCCGCCGTTCACGCATGAACGGCACGACTGCCTTCATCATCGCGACCGCGCCGAATACGTTCACGTCGAACTGCCGGCGCATCTCGGCGAGCGGCGCTTCTTCCATGATCCCTTCGTGCCCGTAGCCCGCGTTGTTCACCAGTACGTCGACGGGTCCGACGTTTGCCTCGATGTCCGCCACGACGCCGTCGATGCGATCGAAGTCGGTCACGTCGAGCACCCGCGCGAACGCCTGCGCGGACAGCCCTTCGAAATCCCGCGCCGCCTGCGCGCTTCGCACGGTGCCGACCACCGTGTGACCCGCCGCGAGCGCCTCCTGCGCGAGCGCACGGCCAAAGCCGCTGCTGACGCCGGTGATGAGCATGAGGTTGCCGGATGCCATTTGAGCTTCTCCCGAATGTCGATTGGAGCGTGCATACTAGTCTGACGAACCACGTCGAATAAGCCCGATTCCGCTGATTTTCTTGCACAAAACTATGAGCACCGATTCCACCTCCGCCCGATCCCCGTCGCTGCCGCCGCGCGACCGGAAGCGCCTGGTGACGCTGCTGCGCGCGCTGGCGCCCGATGAAGGCTACAACCTGACGGCACTGCCGAGCGTGCGCATCCTGCGCTCGAACCGCGCGCTGTCGCGCACGCCGGTGCTGTACGACCCGGGCATCGTGATCGTGTGCCAGGGCTGCAAGCGCGGCTACTTCGGTGGCGGGCGCTATCTGTACGACGAACATCACTACCTGGCGGTATCCGTGCCCGTGCCGTTCAGCATGGAAACCGACGCCACGTCCGAGCGCCCGCTGCTCGCGCTGTACCTGCACCTCGATTTCACGATGGCCGCCGAACTCGCGGCGCAGATCGACCGCGCCGGCACGGCGGAACCCGTGCAGGCGCCCAGGAGCATGATGTCGACGCCGATGGATGAAACGATGCACGCGTCGGTGCTGCGTTTCGTCGAGGCGATGCACCGGCCGCTCGACGCCGCGGTGCTCGGCCCTTCACTGCTGCGCGAACTGTATTTCCGCGTGCTCACCGGCGCGCAGGGCAGCGCGATGCGGAGTGCGCTGGCGATGCGCGGGCAGTTCGGCCGGATCGGCCGGTCACTGCGCGTGATCCACGCCGATTACGCGCAGCCGCTCGACGTGCCGCAACTGGCCGACGAAGCCGGCATGAGCGTGCCGAGCTTTCACAGCCACTTCAAGGCGATCACGCAGGTGTCGCCAATGCAGTACCTGAAGTCGACGCGGCTGCACCAGGCGCGCTTGCTGATGGTGCGCGAGGACCTGACGGCGGAGGCGGCCGGCTACGCGGTCGGTTATGCGAGCCCGTCGCAGTTCAGCCGCGAATTCAAGCGCCTGTTCGGCCTGACGCCGGCGAAGGAAACGCAGCGCATGCGAGAAAGCTTCACCATTCCGGCGGCCTTCGAGGATGCGGAGTTCGTGTCGTCGCATTGACGTGCGCAGGAACCCGACCGTCATGCACGCCGTCAGCGCACGGCATCGCGTACCAGCCCCGCGAGCGACTTCAGGATGAACGCCGTCACGCCCCAGATGTCCTGCGTCTGCTCCGCCCAGTACCACGCGCCCGTGCGCTCGCCGTCCGTGTATTGGCGCGGCAGATCCGGATTCAGCAGCGCGGCGAACGGAAACTCGAAGATCTCCGCGACTTCCGCGGGCGCCGCCTCCCATTTCGCCGTTTCCGGCACGATGCCGATCACGGGAAAGATCGCGTGATGGCGCTTTCTGGTTTGATGAATCGGCAAGCTGCCGGCCACGCGAACCGCATCGGGCGCGAGGCGGATTTCCTCGAACGCCTCGCGCAACGCGGTCGCGCCGATATCGCGGTCGGACTCGGCCGGGCGTCCGCCCGGAAAACTCACATGCGACGAGTATTCACTGAGATCCGACGCACGCTTGGTCAGCAGGATCGTCGGCTCGCGCCGCGCGACGATTGCGACCAGCACCGCCGAGAATTTCCACTGCCCGTCGTTGTCCGCGAGGCTTTGCTTTGCCGTCGGCCAATCAGTACCGGCAGGGATGCCGCGGCCTTCCACGCCACGGACGATCGCGTCCAGGAGCGCCTGCGGCGAGCCGGCTTCCGCATGCGCGCCGGCCAACCCGCCGCCGATATTCGGGATGCTTCTGTCTGGTTCCATGTCTTCCTCCTGCGTGCGGAAACCGGCACGCGCTGCGCGACACTGAACCCGACACGTGTTGCATGGGCACGGCGTCGTTGTGGCCAATCCGATGAGCCCGTGTTCGCATGCGATCGCAAATGACACGCGCGAGCGCGTGAATGTCTGTTCCAGCGTAAAAAATATCCGCCAGCGTTGCGGATAGTTGAATGCCGGAACGGGATCGCCGTCGATCGACGGAGCATCCCGATCATGCACGAAAAATGAATGTCGGATCGGGCACGCGCGCACGCAGGTCGTGTCCGCACTCAAGCGGCGGAGGTCGGCTCGCTTCGCGCATCGATGCGGGTCGATGCAGTACCAATCCACCCGGCCGCCGCAATTGCCGCAGCCGTCACGAGCATCATCCCGCCCCACCCGACTCGCGCGTTGAGCAACCCCGCCGCCACCGCACCGCCGGCACCGGCCGCGTAGTAAAGCGTCAGGTACGCTGCGCTCAATGCCCCGGCCCGAGCCGGCTGAATCGCGACGACACGCGTCTGGTTCGCGACCTGCGCGGCAAAGCAACCGGCATCGAACATGGCCAGCCCCACGCCCAGCCATCCGGGACGACCGAGCGCAACGGCGAGCAGCAAGGCCGACACGGCCGACACGAAGAGTCCGCCCCCGATGACCGCGCGATCGCCGAATCGGTCGGCGAGTTTTCCCGCCACACGCGTCACGCCGAGGCCCAGCACACCCGCGAGGCTGTACGCACCGATCGCCGCGGCACCGAGGCGATACGGCGGCTCGGCCAGGCGAAGCGCGAGCCCCACCCAGACCAGGTTGAACGCGAAGAACCAGAGCATGCCGGCGCAGGTACGACGCCTCAACTGAGCGCAGTCGCGCAGCAACCGCGGAATGGCGCCGATCGCGTTCGCACGGCCGGGCAGCCTTTCCGGCCGGCCGCCGGGCAACAGCACCGCAGCGCCGATCGCGGCCAGCGCAACGCACCCGGCCAGCGCGAGCAATGCGCCGCGCCATCCGCACCATTGCGACAGCACACCGCCCACGAAACGGCTCAACAGGATCCCGGCGGAAATGCCCGCCGACACGGCCCCCATCGCCACGCCGCGTCGTTGCGGATCCGCATGTTTGCCGGCAACCGCACTGCATTGCGCCGCCACCGTCGTTGCCGCGCCCACCAGAAAGAAGCCGGCGTCGAGCGCGAGCGGCCCGGGCGACCACGACGCGCACGCCAGCAGCAACGCGAGCACACCCATCTGCGTCGAGACGAGCACGCGCGGACTGAACCGGTCAACCAGCGGCACCAGCCATGCAAGGCCGACCAGATAGCCGAGCATCGTCACGGACGCGAGGGCCGCCATGCGCGACGCCGCCACGCCGAACTCGCTCGCGATGGCCGACAGCGACGGCTGCAGCGCATAGCCATTGGCGATGGCCACGCCGGCCGCCAGCGCGAGCACCCCCGTCGCGGTACGGGACAGCGGCACGCGGTTGCCGGCGACGGTCATGCCGCGGTCCTGACCGCGATCGCCTCGACTTCGACCAGGATCTCCGGATCGACGAACGGAAGCGCGTGCACCAGCGAGAACGCCGGCCGGATATCGCCGTAGATTTCCCCGTGCGCGCGCGCCGCCGCTTCCCAGTTGTCGAAGTCCGCCACCACCAGGCGGCTCTGGACAACATCCGACAACGCGAACCCGCTGTCCGCCAGCACACGGTCGATCGTCGCCAGCGCATCGCGTGTCTGCGCGTACACGTCCGCGCCTTTGCCGGCCGTCCCCGAAATGTAGATGGTGTTGTCGACGACCACCGCGCGCGAGTAGCCGACCTTGGGCTCCCACGGGGAGCCGGTGCTGATCCGTTTACGCATCTTGAAGATCCCTCCAGTCAGGTTGAGAACCATCGCCTACTACTTGGGTAGTAAGTTCGAGCGATTGTATACTACTCCGGTAGTTAATCAAGAAACCCCATGTAGGTCTTCATGGGCGCAGGAGCCGATACACATGAGCGAAAACACGGAGCTGATCACGTCGTTGATCCGGCTTGGATTCACCCAGTACGAGGCGCAGGCCTACGCGGCCCTCGTCGGGCAGGCCGCGCTGACGGGTGCGGAAGTCGGCCGGCGCGCCGGCATGCCGCCATCGAAGATCTACGAAACCCTGGGGCGCCTGGAAACGCGCGGGGCGGTGCTCGTCAACCGGTCGGAACCCGTCCGCTATGCGGCCGTGCCCCACCGGTCGTTGCTCGAGGATTTGCGCACGCGCTTCAATGCGGATCTCGAACTGGCCGCGGGCGCGCTCGATCGGCTGCCGGTCCAGCAGGAGCCGGGGCTCGTCTGGTCGTTGAGCGGGCGGGAAGCGATCGCCAGCGCCTTCGCGCGCGTCATCGTCAATGCGAAAACGCAGATCTTCGCGGGCGTCTGGGACGAAGAAATCGACGACCTCGGGCCACTGCTCGAGGCCGCCGCGGCACGGGGCGTCGACACGCACGTGGCGATTTACGGCACTCGCACGCTCAACGGGCCGCGCCACTACGACATGGCCAAATGCGGCGCCAGCGCGCGGCTCAGGCTGTCCGGTCGCCGGCTCGCCGTCGCGGTGGCGGACGACACCGAGGCAGTGGTGGCGGAATTCGGCGATCATTCACCCGATCACGCCACCTTGACGACCAATTCGGTCATCGCACTGCTCGCGGTCGAGTACATCAAGGCGGACGTGAGCGGACGCGTGTTGATCGATGCAATGAGTCCGGCGGAGTACCGGAAGATCCTGAAGCACCCTGACATGCAGGCGATGCTGGCGCCGCTCGACAAGTCGAGCTGACCCATGCGACGCTGCGCGGCTGCCGGTGCATCGAGCCGCGCGCACCCCGCCCTGGTACGGCAATTCCCCCACTCACGCGAGCGTCAAATGACCGCCTATGCTTTCCGCCTGCTGAACGTCTTCGCCGAATCGACTTTCGGCGGCAACCCGCTTTGCGTATTCGACGATGCGCGCGGCATGGACGACGCAACCATGCGGGCACTCGCGGTGCAGTTCAACCTGTCCGAAACGACCTTCGTGCTGCCGTCGGAGCGCGCACATGCGCGGGTTCGCATCTTCACGCCGGGCTATGAGATGGCCTTTGCGGGCCATCCGACGCTCGGCACCGCGCATGTCGTGCGCGACCTGCTGGGTGCGGGCGACGATCTCGCGCTCGAGTTCAAGGCCGGTGTGGTCGACGTGATCGCGCGTGACGACGTGTGGACGTTCACCGCGCCGCACGCGGGCATGCCGAAAACGGCGCCGTGCGAGTTGCCCGACGCGCAAATGGCGGCGCTGCTGGGGCTCTCGGAAGACGATCTGCTCGCACCGCCGATCTGGGTCGACACCGGCGCCGACCAGTTGCTGGTCGCGCTCAAGGACCCGGCCGCCGTGCGCCGCGCGCAGCCCGACAGCGCCTGCCTCGACATCTGGCCGACCAGCAGCCTCGGCCGAAAGACCGCGTATGTGTTCGCATTCGATGCCGAGCGCCCGGGGACGGTGGTGTCACGCTACTTCTTCGTGAAGCAAGGCAGCGTTTCGGAAGATCCGGGCACGGGGTCTGCCTGCGCGAATCTGGGCGGGTGGCTGCTTGCGATGAACCGCGACCTGCCTGCCGCGTTTCAGGTCGAGCAGGGTGAAGCCGTCGGCCGGCCTTGCTGGCTGCGGTTGTCGGTCGATGCAACCGGCGCGATCGGCGTCGGTGGGCGCGTGATCGAACTCGGGCGTGGCGTCGTGAACGTGTAGACGCGCCCGACGGACAGGTCGTTACAGTCCGCGGTATCGCGCGGTTCGCGGCCCACGCTGCGACGACAGTTTCGTCAGCAATCTTCCGGGGCAGGCTTCGCGTCCGCGACCGTGGCATACATGGCCGTCACCAGCGCGCGATCCGCCACCGGCCACGAGGTGGAATGACAGCGGTAACGCCGATCGAGTTTCGCTTTGCAGTTGGCGTCCGAGGTCAAAAGCTGCTGCGCTGCCGCGTGCGACTGGGCGAATCCATTCGGATCGACGGCAGCGATCATCGGTGGTTCGAGCAATGGATGCCGGCTGCACGCCGCCGGCGGACGTGGAGGTGGACGACCCGACGAGCCGACTGAGGTGTGCAAGTCTAGACCTGATCTATCAGACAGCGTCAGATCGGGTCTGAGATTGCTTGGACGTCACCTCATCAAAGGCCGTGATCGACCCACTACGGCCCTTCGCCCGATCGCGAAATAGTCATGACCAAACCTCGTTTTTCTTGCACCACTCCGGCGGTATCCAAAACTTCGCGCGGTCGACACCACTGAGTTCTTGCCGTGGGCGCATGGCGCCCGTCGATCCTAGCCAACGACTTGTCGACGAAATCGAATCGGTCTCAAGCGAGGAAAACGAATATCGAAATGAATTGAGATCCTCTACCCCTATTAACCCAGCCCGCTGACAGTGTGGAATAAAGATAAACCCGGCCGCGCCACTCGAATCAACTGCGTATCTCCAATAAACCTCACGCAGTCCAATTAAAATCGTGCTGCTTTGTGCATGTGCTATCGGAATCGATAGTAAGCCCGATAGCACAATCAGAGTATGGAATTTTTTCAAGGGTGTTTTCCGTGACTGCTCATATCGAGCACGCAGCGCATTGACCAGTGTGCGATGGCGAGATGGCTGCGCCAAGATCAAAGTATCCGACAAAGGCGTGGCTACTTTCAGTGTGCCCACCACGGAAGCCGAATGGCCGTTCCTGGCCGAACTGAGTCAGACGATCCGATGCTGTCTGCTTGGTCTAGTCTAGCCTGATACAGCTGAGGACGCGTCATTTCACGCAAACCGAATCGGTCTTCCGCTACTTCGAGCGCTGGGACTGTGCACTCGTCAGTGCGTTTCCGAATTGTTCGACAGCTCCGTCAAAGCGGGACGCGCCGACATCGAAGACCCAATGGCGCAGTGACGGTCGTGCAGCGAGCCCCAGTTCCGCGATCCGGTATTGTGTGTCTATCGTGGCCAGCACGGCCGTCACCATGGCGTGCGGCATACCGTCGGTAGCCGCGCTCGTCAACCCGCCGTCGAGTATGCTCGGCGCGAAGGCTGCACTTTGCAAACCCTGCTGCATCGCCGCTCGCGCGGCCGTGGCGGCAGCAGCTGCGGTGACATCGATGGTCCAGCTTGCGGGATCACCGAGCCCGATCAACAGCACGCGGCCCGCTTCGATGCCCGCAGGCGGGCGGCTGATCAACAGTGTTTCCATTGGCGCTGCCAGAAAGTGACCTTCGCGCCGCAACCCGGTGAGCGCCCCCGACAGCACAAGGTCGAGATGGCGTAGTCCGCCCGTCGGCCCCCCATCTGCCGCCTCGCGGGCGAACATGCAGCCACAGGAAAGGTCGACCTCTGCACCGACGCCATCCCATGCGGCAACTTCGAAGGACACATCACGCCAACTGCCAATGATCTGTCGTAGAACCATATCGTCTCTCCCGTGAGGTCAGGACGCGGCGGGCCCGTCTTCGATCCTGACGATCGATGCAAAAGCCATCCGCGTGCAATGGACCAGACATGTGCGTGTAGTCCGGATCAACGGTTTTTGCCGATCGGGATTGCCCTCGGTGGCTTCCTGTTCATGCGAAATCGCAGCGGCTACACGTGCTGTCGGCGTAACGCGTAGAGGTCGCGCCAGGCACGTCGACCACGCGTTTCTAGCATGGCCTACGCAACGTTGCCGATGAGCTTCAACAACGCAGTGTGGTCGACCGCGAGATCCGCCGAGTTGTCGAAGTGATACAGATAACGCGTCGCAAATGCGTCCGTCGACGCACGGTCCAGCTTGAGCAACTCCCGTGTTCTTGCCACGACTACCGTCGGCGTCAGCTCCAGTTCACCCTCTTGATCCAGCGCTTCGTCCAGCATGACGATCAGTCGGCTGAGCGGCTCCAGCCACTTCATCGAATCGTCGAAGGCCATCACCTGCAGAAAATCGCCGGCCGATTGGTGCCCATGGGTCTTCTCATACTCGCGACGCTCAAGTCCGACCAGGGTCCGGTGCAAATCGAGAAGCGCGGTCCGGATGCGGGCGCAGTGTTCTGCCCGGTGGGAATGTGTTCCAGTATTCATATCGGTTCACCTGTTCAACCGTGTTCGATTCGGTGGCGGCCCGTGCGCCGTGTTTCGCAGCCCGCCAGTCACATTGCGATGCGCCATCATGGAAGATTGTCTCGACAGACGCCATCGGTTGCCTGTCGTCCATCGAGATCACACATCGCTCGCGTCCCGGATACGGAACGCGCAGATGACGGTATCACTACGACTATCGCCTTTCACGGCGCAAGGCTTCGTGCAGTTCATGACGTTGCGCCAACGACTTCGACGTGTCAATCGCCAGCGCGAGACGCGGGGCATCGCCGCCGACTTCAGGCGCCGCGCCCCTGGGCCCGCCCGCTTTCACGACACCACATGACATGTCGCGTCGGGCGCTCGCACTGCCCGACGCTCCGTGTCTCGCGACGACGGGCACGGACTTACGTCTTGCCGCAGCGCAGGTCAGCGCGCCGCATGCGACGAATCTCCTGCGTTCATGCAGCCCGCGCTGCCGCGTTTGCTATGCTGCGCGCATCGCCAGCCCGAGCCGCTCGCCACCCATGACCGACCTCGCCCCCGACCTCGCCCGCACGCTGCGCGCCTCCTGCGACGCCTGCTTCGGCACGGCCGCCGTCTGGCCGCTCGTCGAGCACGCATATCGCGAACCGCAACGGCACTACCACACGCTCGCGCACCTGGCCGAGCTGTTCGCGCATCTCGCGCCGTATCGCACGGAACCGCTGTGGCCAGCGATCGAACTCGCGGTATGGGCGCACGACTTCGTGTATGCGACGACGCTGCCGGATTACTCGGATAACGAAGCTCGCAGCGCGCAATGGCTCGTGGAGGTCACGAACACCCACTGCAGCGAATCCTGGTTGCATGCGCACGCTTCGCACGTATCCGTTGCGCACGATCTCGTGCTCGCGACGAAGTCGCATCGTCTGCCCGATACGTTCGCATCCGATCCGAACCTGCAGCGCGCCGGGCGGATTTTTCTCGACGCCGATCTCGCGATCCTCGCGGCCGCGCCCGATCGGCTGCGCGAATACGACTGTGCAATCGCACGCGAGTGGGCGCAGGATCCCGATGCGCCGTCGGCAGCATTTCGCACCGGCCGCAGGCAGGCGCTCGAACATCTGCGCGCACAGGTCCCGCTGTTTCAATCGGCGGAATTCGCGCCGCTCACGCCGCGCGCGCAGCGCAATCTCGACACGCTGATCGCCACGTACGCGTAAGCGCCGGACGCGCCCGCACGAACGCGCCCGCCTCGACACCGCCGGCTCTGTCGAGCCGGCCCGTCACACCCGGCGCCCCATGCGCCCGGTCGGCACGACTTCCTCCAGCAGCCCCCCCCGCAGCACCGGGTTCTCGCCTCGCCGTTCTTGTACGACATCAGACAATAAAACTGGCAGAAACCTCGATTTCCCCGAGAAGCCACAGCACGCGCGCCGACCTGGAGAGTAACCCTCCGAACATCAAATGATTGCATTCTCACATTTAATGTGATTTTATTGTCACATCTTGCACGCCGCCGCCGACCACGCGCGCGGCGCACCCATACCAAGGAAGAGACGCAGATGGAGACAGTCGCCGTCATCGGCAGCAACATGGTCGACCTCGTGACCTACGTCGCACGCATGCCCGCCCGGGGCGAGACACTCGAAGCACCGAACTTCGAGCTCGGCTGTGGCGGCAAGGGCGCGAACCAGGCTGTCGCGGCCGCCCGCCTCGGCGCGCGCGTCGTGATGGTCACGAAGGTCGGCGACGACGTATTCGCCGACAACACGATCCGCAACTTCGAGCGCGAAGGCATCGACACCACGCACGTGCGCAAGGTCGCCGGCGTGCCGAGTGGCGTCGCACCGATCTTCGTCGAACCCGATTCGAGCAACAGCATCCTGATCGTCAAGGGCGCGAACCGCCACCTGACGCCGGCCGACATCGACGCAGCCGCGCCGCAGCTCGCCGAATGCGCGCTGATCGTGCTGCAGCTCGAGATCGAACTCGACACCGTCTATCACGCGATCGAGTTCGGTGCGCGGCACGGCATTCCCGTGCTGCTGAACCCTGCGCCCGCGGTGGCCGATCTCGATTTCGAGCGGATCCGCACCGTCGAATTCTTCGTGCCGAACGAAACCGAGCTCGCGATCGTGTCGGGCATGCCGGTCGATTCGCGCGATACCGCGGCGCGCGCCGCCGAAGCGCTGGTCGCGCGCGGACTCAAGCACGTGCTCGTCACGCTCGGCAGCAACGGTTCGCTGCTGGTGTCGCGCGACGGCGTGCGGCACGTGCCGGGCGTACCGGTCGACGCACGCGACACGACGGGCGCCGGCGATGCGTATATCGGCTGCTTCGCGCGCTGCTACGCCGCGTCACGCGATGCGCTCGACGCGATGCGTTACGCGTCCGCGTATGCCGCGCATTCGGTCACGGGCCTCGGCACGCAGAAGTCGTACGCCGACACCGCGACATTCGAACGCTTCCTCCGCGACGCCGGCCTCTGACCGGCGCCTTCATCGACGAGACAATTGGGAAGGAGACACCCATGGGCCGAGCCAGAATCGAACACACACCCGACGGCTATTACCTGAACCGCACGCCGCTCTTCGCGTTCACGCTGCTGTGCTGCCTGTTCGCGCTGTGGGGCACCGCCGCGAACCTGAACGACGTGCTGATCGCGCAATTCAAGAAGTCGTTCTTCCTGTCCGATTTCGAATCGGCGTTCGTGCAGTCCGCGTTCTATCTCGGCTACTTCTTCCTCGCGATTCCGGCCGCGACCGTCGTGAAGAAGTTCAGCTACAAGACGACGATCCTCGTCGGCCTGCTGCTCTACACGACCGGCTGCCTGCTGTTCTTCCCGGCCGCGTCGATGGCGAAGTACGGAATGTTCCTCGTCGCGCTGTTCGTGATCGCGACCGGCCTGTCGTTCCTCGAAACCGCGTCGAACTCGTATTCGACGTTGATGGGCCCCCGCGAAACCAGCACGCGGCGGCTGAACATCTCGCAGACGTTCTATCCGTTCGGCGCGATGGCCGGCGTCTACATGGGCAGCTTCCTGATCTTCAAGGAAGGCGATGCGTCGCATGCGCAGCTCGCCGCAATGTCGGCCGCCGAAGCGCACGTGCATCAGCTCGCGATGATCCAGGCCACGCTCGAGCCGTACAAGTGGCTGATCGTCGTGCTCGTGGCCGTGTTCATCGTGTTCGCACTCACGCCCTACCCGGCCTGCAAGGGCAACGGCTCCAGCGTGGCCACGCACCGGATCGACGCGCGCGGCACGCTCGCACGGCTGTTCGGCAACCGGCGCTTCGTCGCGGGGGTCGTCGCGCAGTTCCTGTATGTCGGCGCGCAGGTCGGCGTGTGGAGCTTCACGATCCGGCTCGCGATGCAGATCGGCGGCCTCACCGAGCGCGGTGCGTCGCACTACCTGCTTGCCACGTTCTTCGCCTTCTTCGTCGGCAAGCTGATCGCCACGCTCGTGATGAAGCGCGTCGGTCCGGCCAAGGTGCTGATCGTCTACGGGATCCTGTGCATCGCGCTGCTTGCGTACACGATCAGCGTGCACAACATCACGGCCGTCTATGCCGCCGTGGGCGTAAGCGTGTTCCTCGGCCCGTGCTGGCCGACGATCTACGGCCTCACGATCGACGGGCTCGGCAAGGACACCGAATACGGCGGCTCGATCCTCGTGATGAGCATCGTCGGCGGCGCGGTCGTGCCGCTGATCCAGGGGCTGATCTCCGATCACACCGGCGGCAACATGCAGCTCGCGTTCGTCGTGCCGCTCGTATGCTTCGTCGTGATCGTCTACTACGGCTTCTACTGCCTGCGCCACCTGCCGGCCGCGACGCCCGACGCCGCCGCCGACGGCAAAGCGCCCGCGCGCTACGCCGCCACGCGCAATACGTCGGGAGCGTAACGATGCGAGGCGAAATCGAACTGCGGCGCGACGACTTCCGCGACACGCCCCGCACGCTGTACCGCACCGACGGGCTCACCGTCACCGCGTTCGCGTATCCGTCCGGCGTCGAGGCGCTGAAGCTCGAGAACCGTCGCGGCCACCTCGTCGTGCTGCCGTACCTCGGCCAGATGATCTGGGCCGCCGAGTTCGACGGGCGTGACCTGACGATGAAGCACATGTTCCGTCAGCCGAAGCGCGCGGCGTCGATCATCGATACCTACGGCTGCTTCATGTTCCACAGCGGGCTGCTGCGCAACGGCTGCCCGGGGCCGGACGACACGCATGCGCTGCACGGCGAGATGCCGTGCGCGCCGATGGATCGCGCGAGCCTCGTCGTCGGCGCGGATGCGCGCGGCGCGTTCGTCGAAGTGACCGGCGAATACGAATACGTACAGGGTTTCGGCAGCCACTATGTGGCGCGCCCGTCGGTACGGCTCGCCGAGCGCGACGCGCAGATGACGATCTCGATGGACGTGACGAATCTCGGCGGCACGCCGATGGACCTGATGTACATGGCGCACCTGAACTACGCGTACGTGCCGGGCGGCCGTTTCGTGCAGTCGCTGCCGCGTGGCGGATTGCGGCTGCGCGACAGCGTGCCCGCGCACGTGAAGCCGACCGCTGCATGGCGCGACTACACGGCCACGCTCGCGCACGAACCGGAACGGCTTCACACGCTCGACGCGCCCGCGTTGTACGACCCCGAGATCGTGTTCTTCATGAGCGGTGCGGAAACGGATGCAGACGGCGTCGCGCATTTCCTGCTCGAGCATCCGGATGGCGGCGCATTCCACACCGCATACCGCCCCGCGCAATTCCCGCATGCGACGCGCTGGATCCTGCACAATGCGGACCAGCAGGTCGCCGCGTTCGCGCTGCCGTCGACCTGCGAGCCGGAGGGTTATGAAGCCGAACGCCGCAAAGGCCATGTGGCGGCGCTCGCGCCAGGTGCGATGCGCCGCTTCGAAGTCGTCACCGGCTACCTGAGCGCGGCGGAAGCACGCCATGCGTGAAGCGATGCGCGGCCGTGCGGCGTCAGGTCACGAGCGCGATCCCGTGTTCGCGGATCGCCGTTTCGTAGCGGCTGCTCAGTTGCTCGTCCGAGATCACGTAGTTGAAGTCGGTCAGCTCGGCGAAATAGGCCGCGCGCACTTCGTCGAACTTCGTGTGGTCGACGAGCAGGAAGCGGTTCTGCGCGCGCGCCATCACCTTCTTCTTTGCGTCGACCTCGTGGAAGTTGAAGCAGGTGACGCCACAACGGTCGCTCACGCCCGCCGCGGAGATGAACGCCTTCGACACGCGCACCGTGTCGAGGATGCCCGTCTCGGCGACCGACTCGAACACCATGTTCTTGCGGTGGTACGCGCCGCCGCACAGGATCACGCTGCAATGCGGCTTCTGCTGCAGCTTCGCGAACACGTTCAGCGAATTGCAGACGGCGGTGAATTCGAGGTCGTCCGGAATGAAATCGACGACGAACGGCGTGGTCGAGCCGCAGTCGACGAAGATCGTGTCGCCGGTCGTCACGAACTGCGCGGCCAGCTTGCCGATGCGGCGCTTCTCCTCGGTCTGCCGGTCGTTCTCGGTGCTGACCACGTACTCGCCGATGTCGCTGCGCTGCGCGGCGAAGTGACGCGTCACGTAGCCGCCGATCAGGCTCAAGCCGTGCGGGTTGTCCGCGAGATCGCGGCGGATCGTCATTTCGGAGACGCCGAACAGCTCCGCGACTTCCCTCAGATGAATCGCGTTCTGCCCTTGCAGCACGTTCATCAGTGTCTTGATCCGTTCGCCTTTCTTCGTTTCCATGCCAGTATCCTGCGTGCCCGTCGCATCCGTCGCTTGTCGTGCCGGGCGCGCGGGCCCGGCCGGAATGTCGTATTTGTAACAAACCGATGTGAAAACATCAACTTTACGTGTGCCCTTCCGGCGCACGATCCGTGGAGTCCTGACACATGCCGCTTTCCAACGCCCAACTCGCTCAAACCATCGATCACACGCTGCTCGCGCCCGACGCGAGCGACGCGCAGATCCGCGAACTCTGCCGCCAGGCGGCCGAGCATCGCTTTTACTCGGTCTGCGTGAATTCGGCGAACGTGCCGCTCGCCGCGCGCGAGCTGGCCGATACCGGCGTGCTCGTCTGTGCCGTGGTCGGCTTTCCGCTCGGCGCGGGGCTGTCGGCCGCCAAGGCATTTGAAGCTACCGCCGCGATTGCGGCAGGCGCCGGCGAGATCGACATGGTGATCAACATCGGTGCGCTGAAAAGCGGCCGCGCCGAAGACGTGAAGGCCGACATCGACGCCGTGCGCCGCGCATGCGGCGCGGTGCCGCTCAAGGTGATCCTCGAAACGGGGCTGCTGACCGACGACGAGAAGGTGCGCGTGTGCGAGATGTGCCGCGATCTCGGCGTCGCGTTCGTGAAGACGTCGACGGGGTTCGGCCACGGCGGCGCGACGCTCGCGGATGTCGCGCTGATGCGCCGCACGGTCGGCCCCGTGCTCGGCGTGAAGGCATCGGGTGGCGTACGCGACCGCGCGGCCGCGCTGGCGATGATCGAGGCCGGCGCGACGCGGCTCGGCACGAGTTCGGGGGTGGCGATCGTGACCGACCAGGGCGGCAGCACGTCGGCGTATTGAGCGGCGCCCCGGCCGCCGACGGATTCACGGACGCGGCCGCGGTGGTACGCTTGGCGCTCCCGCGCGCCGATTCGCGTGCGGCCCCCTCGCCGGTCCGACGAGAACACGCTTCTTTCGATCGAGAACCGGCATCCTGCTCGCGACCGGTACAAACGACATGAACGTCTCGACACGCGATCTGAACGCGCTCCCCGACATCGCCGGCCTGATGCGCCTGACGCAGTCGCTTGCGATCCTCGATGCCGTCCTGTCGCCGGAATGGGAATACCGGTACTACTCGTTCAACCAGGCCTGGGCAGACGGGGAGAAGATGGCGTCGATGCGCAACGGCTCCGGGGACCAGTGGTTCGCGATCTTTTCCGCCGCGGGCGCAGCCCTCCATGGCGTGCTGCGCGACGCGCCGACGTACCGGCCGGGAAAGCCGTCGCCCGCCATCTTCAGCGGCCTGCCCGAAGCCTTTCACGCCAACCTGCTGCACGAACCCGCATTCACCACCCAGGACAGCACGTTCTGCATCTGGCGGCTGGCCGATGAAACGCACTGGTCCTGCGGGCCGGTCGAATCGTCCACGGCGGAAGACCCGGATGGCTCCGCCCGATTGCTCGGCATGCTGGCCGGACGGCCCGAGCAGTACGTCGAATTCGCCGCCGACTACTACGGGTGCGATGTCGATCCGCGCGACGTCGCGGCCGTGTATCGACACGAACCGCTTGCCGCCGGGCTCGTCCGGCGGCTCAATCCCGAATGCGATTTCGCATCCCTCGACGACGATCTCGTCGAGACCGGTTATCCGCGCGCCGCTGCGGACGATCGCTAGCGCAGGACAAGCGTCGCGCCGGGAAATCTTCTCGTCGACAGGGAGCCAGCATGGCCAATCGATCCTATCTTTATAGCCTCGGCAACCGGCCGACATCGTATGAAGATCGTCCCGAGACGATTTCCGGGCTGTCGGAATGGGCGTACGACGTGCCGTTCATGTATCGGCTGCTGATGTCGTGCGACCCGCGGCCCTGCGCTTCGCTGATCTCGGATGGACTCGACGGCACGAAAATGCCGCTTCATGCGATCAGCAGCCCGTTCGCGCACGGATTCGAGCGCGTCAGGCATTTCGTCGCCATCCTGAGGGTGCTGATCGAATCGCGCGCGGTGCCGACACCTGCCGCTCCGCCGCCGGAAACCCCGGGGAAATCGACGCTCGTGGACCGGATGCGGCGCTGGGTGGGCGTGGCGCCCGCTCCGGTGGAATCCGGACCGGCACACGTGCCGACACCGGCAACGACACATGCCGCGGTCGACCATGTGCGCGAGTGGCTGGACGAGACCATCTCATTTCTCGAACAGCATCGCGACCAGTACCTGCTGCTCGAAACCATCGAACTCGACCTGATGTCCGAAAGCGACACGAACGCGTTGCGCGCACGCGTCGACGCGGAGATCGACCGCTGCCGTCGCGTAGGCGCGGCCTTCGAAGCGTTGCCGAGCGACACCACGGAGGCGGCTCGAGTGCTGCAGCGCGCCGCGACCGAACGGAGCCCCGCGCCGCTCGATGCCTTTTTCGGGCTGCGTTTCGACGACAACTGCGACAGCACGCGCACCGGCGATACCGAACATCCGCTGGGTCTTGAATGGAACGACGTGCTGTACTTCGAGCTGTTCAATCGCGAGCAATTCGACGCTCACCGGCGTCAGCCGGACTGACGAACCGGCCGCCATCCTGCGGAGAACGTTGGCGGATGGCATCGCGGACGTCATGATGCTCCGCCGTGCCGTCAGCGCTCGACGGATCGACGCCGTCCTACGGCCTGGAGCCGGTGTCGACCGCCCCCGACGCGAGCCGGCCACGCGTCAGTTTTCCGATCGCGTTACGCGGCAATGCTTCAACCACCGTCCAGCGCGTCGGGCGCATATAGGCGGGCAGTACGCTCGCAATATCGGACGCCCCGATTTCGTGGCCCGGCCTCAGCACGAACCACGCAACGATGCGCTGCCCGCCGTCCTCGGCGGCAAGCCCGGCCACCGCGACGTCGACGACTTGAGGCAGCGCCATCAGTCGATCCTCGACCTGCTGCGGGTAGATGTTTTCGCCGCCGACGATCAGCATGTCGTCCATCCTCCCCAGCAAATGGAGCCGCCCGGCGTCGTCTCGCCACCCTTTGTCTCCGGTCGCGAAGGTATGCGCGGATACCGGCGGCTCGCGTGCATGGTCGTATCCGCCGAAGACCAGCGGCCCCGTCACGACCACTTCGCCGATCTTCCCCGGGCCCAGCGTGTCGCCCGCATTCCCTCGAATGACGACCTCCGTCCCGTGGACCGGGTAACCGACGCTGTCGGGCGCGTCACGCAGATCCCGCGGGTCCGCGATCGTGATCAGGCCCGCTTCCGTGCTCCCGTAAAGGTTGTAGAGCACCTCGCCCCAGCGGTCGGAGGTTTCCTCGATCAAGCGCGTGGGCATCGGCGCCGATCCCGACACGATGCGCTCGATCGCGGCAGGCGGATCGTGCAGCGATGCGTCCAGCATGCGGCGCAGCAAGGTCGGCACCACGACGACGTTCGTTGCCTGCGTGCGCCTGGCGATTGCCCACAACCCGCTGCCGTCGGTATGACGCGTGAGCGCCACCGGACACCGAAGCGCCAGGCCCAACGCCAGCGTCGCGATGCCGTAGCCGTGAAACAGCGGTACCGCGATCAGCGTGCGCGCCCCGGTTCGCAACGACAGCCGCGACACCAGGCTGACCATGATTCCGGCGACCTGCTTCACGGACAACGCGCGGCGCACGCCTTTCGCGGCGCCGGTCGTGCCGGAGGTCAGCACGATCAACGCGCCCGGCCTGCGCCGACCGAGCCGCGCGGGGGGCGTCGAGGCGATCAATCCCGGCAGATTCGGGCCGGCATCGCCCGCCTCACGATCCGCGAGCGCTCCGCTCCATAGCACCCGGCCACGAAAACCGGCCTCCTTGACGTGTGCTTCGTATTCCGGATCGACGACGAGCGTGCGGACATCGTGACCGTCGAGCGCCACCGCCAGCTGACGCCCGTCGAATCGCGTGCTCAACAGGACGACGTCGGCACCCAGTCTCATCGATGCGAGCAACGCGATGACGAAGCCGCCGTGGTTCCGGCACATCAATCCGACCCGGTCGCGGTGCCGCACGCCCATGCGGTCGAGCGCGGTAGCCAGCGCGTCGACGTCGAGCACGAGTTCCCGCCAGCTCCATTGGCGCCGATCGTCCGTCAGCGCGGCTTCGTCGGGTGCGAGGTCCTTCCAGAGCGCCGCGAGCACATACATCGACCATCCGTGCCTGACGCCCAGCCGGACCACACGCAACCCCAGCGCGCCCGGCGCGGGCAGGCCGCTGACGCGCAGCGCTCGCCATACCCATCGCATCGCGGTCAACCAGTCACGCATCGCGCTTCCCCGATGCATGCCGCGACGTGTTTCTCCGATGCAGTGCCGCGAGCATCCAGTCGACAGGATGACGAAACAGAATCGCGAGCCATTCGCATGGCCAGAGCCACCACGGCGCAACGCGCCGCCGGCGCGACACCAACGCGTAGGCCAAGACGCCCGCCGCGTGCTCGGCGGACATGCCTGGCACGCGTTCGAACACGGCGCTGGGCGCGCTCATCGGCGTATGGACCAACGGCAGATAGACCGATCCGAGATCGACGCCTTTGCCGCGCAACTCGCCCGCCACCGACTGAAACCACGTGTCGAACGCGCTCTTGCTGCTCTGGTAGGCCGCCCAGTAGGGCGTCGCGGGAAGCCGGGCCGACACCGAGGACACGTTGACGACCTGCCCCGCGCCGCGCGCCATCATCAGCGGAAGAATCCGGCTCAGCAACGCGACCGGCGCGACATGGTTGATCTGGTTGCAGCGCAGCGCATCGCGCAACAGTTGCTCGCCGTCGGTCACGCGTCGGCGAATCGATTTCCCGGCGTTGCTGATCATCACGTCGATCGCCGGAAACTCGGCTTCGATCCGGTTGCCCAGTGCATGCACCTCGCCCATCTCCGCGAAATCGACGCAGTAGTAGTGCACGCTTGCCCCTTTCTCCGTTGCCTGCCTGCAGACATCGGCCAGTCGCGCTTCGTTGCGCGCGACCAGGAGCAGCCGTACGCCGGGCTGTGCGAGCAGCCGCGCGGCAGCCGCGCCGATCCCGGACGACGCGCCGGTGATCAGGATGGTCTTTCCCGCCAGCACGCGCCGCAATCGTGCTTCGTCCACACAGGTTCGGGGGCAAAGCCAGCTCGGCATGGGCGGTCGCGACATGATGCGGATACGTCTCCGAAAGAAATACGTCGGTCAGAAAAATGTGAAGTCGAACGCGTGGGGAGACGACGGACTGCCGTCGTCCTCGCCCGTTCCGAAAGAGGTCATTGCTTCCAGAATTCCCACGTTGACGGATAACGCGAGGCAACCCGGCAAACGACCGTGCTGTCCGATGAATCCAGCCGCTGGATATCACCGGCCCGAAGCACGCTGACATAGTATTGTGCGGACCGGAGATCGCGCTTGAGCCCTTCCGGATCGCTGACGATATACAACGCATCGTTCAGAAAGACGTTCTTTCCGGCGCTTGGCGCGAAATACAGTTGGGAGCCGCCTCGCCACAGGATGCCGCGCGACTCGCCCTGTCCGCCGCCCAGATCGGCAACTTTGGTCCACTTCGACGCCGGCAGTCCGGGCAGCATCCACAATTGCGTCTTGCGGGCTTTCAACGATCGATCGCTTCGTCCATTCCCCCACTCGTCGACGGCGCGTATCACGAAGGCATTGCGATCGTCGGTCCATACGCCGGGCGAGAGCATCACCGGCGTTCCGGCAAACGGGTTGGCGCAGCCGCGCCGGAGCCCTTCACCCCGATAGTCCCAGAACCAGATTCCCGACGCGCCATAAAAAAGCTCGTGATTGGCACGGTCACGGTCGGCGATCAGCAGATGCAGCGAACGGCTGTCCACGCCGTCGACTTCGGCAGGAAACGGTGTTGCGCCGAAGTAGAAGCGCCCGGTCGCACGGTCCTGCCCGTAGACGTTGTCCCATTGGTCGCTGTCCGGCCGGAACGCGACGAATGTCGCCGGCCCGGCGCCCGGCACCACGTTGCCCTGAAAATACACGCGGCGGCTGTCACGCGCGTAACGATCGTCTACCCGGCCGGCCAGGTCTCCCCGGCCGAGCTTCACCGTCTGGAGCGACGCGCCGTCGGCGCCCGGAATCACACTGCCTTCGTAGAAGGCGTGCACGCCGTCCTGCGCGTACGCATCGACCACGATCTTCAGATTCGCGGCATTCACCGATTCCAGCGGAACCAGCACGTAGTCCGTGGGACGCGGCTTCTCCGGGCTATCCTCGCTCTGGCTGTGCGTGAAGTCGTGCCACCAGTGATAGGACGCGTTCTGCTTTGGCCGCGTGCAATACCATGCGCGTCTTCCGTCGCTGACATAGCCGTCGCTGACGAAGCGAACCTGTTCGGGACGCAACTGCGGAATGACGCGCGAACCGCAATACACCGCACTGCGATCCTTGCCGAGACTTTGCGAATCCGGGCCGCCGAGCGGACCAAAGCTGCCGGCATCGGCACCGGGTACCCGATAGTAGCCCTGCCCGCCGATGTTCATGTAGATGCGCCCCTGATGGAGCGTGTAGATACCGGGCAGGCTTTTGCCGCTGCCCGCCGAGTCGTCTTCCCCCGGCGCATCGACGACCACGAAGACGACGGCGATCAGTAAAGCGCTTGCCAGCAGGAGCGGCGCCGTCAACCGGCCGGCGAACGCACGCGGGCGGCCGCCACCGGCGCCATGCGATTGCCGGGCCCGCCACAGCACGAGACCCGAAATCAGCGCGCCCACCACGAGCAGCAGCAGGATCATCAACAACACCATGCGACACGCCTCCCCGATCGATCGCGGTCTCCATGTGGCGCATCACGTCGCGGCCCGGCTGGTCGCTGCATCACGTCATCGCTCCCGTGCGAAAACGGCCGCCGCAACGTAAAGGGTGAGCCCGACGAACCACGCAACCAGCACGATGTCCGACAAGCCCAGACTGTACGCCACGAACACGTCGTCGTTGACGAATGCGATCGCATAGCCTGGCTGGGCCGGGTCGACATAGGCCGGGACGTGACGCCCCTCGGCGGCATCCGCCGCGCGATCGAGCCGCCCGGCGGTCGCAAACCAGCGGAAATCCACGGCCTCCGCCTGCCCGCGCAATTTTCTGCCTTGCCATTCATAGCTGACGTCGCACTCGATCTGGTCGTGCCCCTTCCGGCCGCCGGTGTAGCGCGGCGCGCAATCCACCAGGATGCCGGGTACCTCCACCAGCTCGCGGCCGACGAACAGCCGGTGGTTCGCAGGCCGGTTGGTCAGCGTGTAGAGCATCGCGAACAGCAACAGGCACCACAACAGCCACACCGCGAACCGGCGCGGCCCTTTTCGCCATGGACGAGCGTGCCTGAGCACCAGATTCCCCTGCTCGTCGTACGTGTAGTCCGCGCGGCGCTCGGGGCTGCCCGCCAGTTTGCCGGACACCAGAAAGACGGCGACGAACAGCCCGACGAGGATCAGCATGTCGAGCCCCCCGATGGGCGCCTGTAACCACGCTTGCGGCACATACTGTGGCCGGTCGACGCCATGCAGCCCGTCGACATGGAGGTCGACGTCGATCGGCGTACCGTCGTCGAAAGCGGCGAGCTGGCGATGCAGAACCGCCAGCGTGTTGAATGCACTGTCGGACTCCCATGCCAACGCCCTGGCGGAGATCGGCTTGCCGGCGCCGTTGTAGTCGAGCGTGCAGATCACCGCATCAGCGTGAACATTGCCGCGGCGAACGAGCGCGCACTCGCGAGGCACAGCCTTTTTCGTGACGTACGAACCAAACGAAAGGCCGCGCACCAGCAACAGGTGCGCAAACCGCGGCGAGAAGATCAGGCACAGAAAGACGGCCGCACCCAGCGAAAGGATCGCTGTCGTTCCCCACGAAGCACGGCTTCTGCTCATGCGTTGCCCCCTGCAAAGGACGTCCGCCTCGTGATGCATGCCGCCGTGTCCACCCCGATACCCGATCGGCCGAAGACGGATGCATGTCGCGTTCTCGCGTTACCCCCCACCTTCATCGAAAGCCGCCTCCCGTCCGGAACCCCCGAAACAGCGTGACGCGTCGGCGCAGCCGTTCGTGGTCGATGTCGGCGTTCGTCGAGCGCCGGCAAGTGGAACAACGACCCGCCAGCACCGGCTATCCGCACGGCATCGAGGCGGCGTCATCGGCCTTGTGCGCGATGAACGACCCGTGAACGACCTGCGGCCGGCCCTCCCGGACGAAGGTCGCGTTGAAATCGACTTGCCACGCACCGTTGCCGGCAGCCCGGACATCGTAACGACCTTTGGCGCCGAGCTCGCATCCGTTCGAGTCGCACAGATAGACGCGGGCCTGCCCGCGATCGGCACGAACGGCCTCCGACGCGCTGACGACTTCGGCTTCCGAAGCATCGGGCACGGTCAATCGCACGCTTCGTCCGTCCTTCGCGGTGGACGTGATGACCGGCAGGGGCGCATCGTTGGAGCCGCACGTGTGACCGATCAGGCCGTCCGGCCAGACGTCCCGCGTGTCGCGATCGGAACACCCGCATGCCAGGACGGAGATCGCGGCGATCAAGGGCCACGCCAGGAAGCGAGGCCTGACCGGCCGTGCGCCGTTGACGCCTGAATCGACTCGTTGTCCTGACCGATCGGATATCGGACGCTTCATGTCGGTTGCTCCGGGCTGGGAGGCGTACGAAAGGCACGGCGGTCGTCGCCGCAGGCAGCGTTCGAGTCGGCGCCGCGGCAACTCCCGAATGACGATCATGCAGTCGCGTTCCATTGCCGTGCCAGTTGAGCAGCCAGCGCGGCCCAGCTTGCCGGATCCGCCAGCAGTTCGTTCAGGAACGCCAGTTCACCGCGAAACCGGAACGGGCATGCCGGCGCGTCTTCAGCCAGCACGCGGCTGTACGAGGCCGCCGCTGCCGGCAGCATCGCCGCCAGTGCGTCGCTCGCGACCGCACGCTTGCGGCGGGCAAGGGCCACGATGCCGACAGGCAATAGCGGCAAGCCGGCCAACTCGCCGTAGCGAACCCGCGCCCAGCCGGAACGGCGAAACGTTGCGACGACCTTGCCGAACGGTGCGACCGGATCACTGTCGCCCGCGTGAAGGGCGAGTAGTGTTCCAACCAGCGCCCGGTCGAATGCCCCGCTCTCGGCAAGCACGCGGTCGATGAACGCGTCCCACGCCGCCGGCCGGGGCAAGCCGTGCTCGATCGCGGCCATCAGCTTCGTCACCAGCACCACCATGCCTTCGACCGCCGGCGTTTCGTCGGGATCGCCCCAATCATCCGCGGCAGGCACCTGCACGCGGTAGGTCGCTTCATCGCCGGCGGCCAGCGCCACCAACGGATCGGTGAAACACGCTTTCGGGCCGAATGGCGCATTCGCAAGCGCGGTCAATGTCGAGACGCGCACGTAGGCGGACAACAACGCGCGAAACCGCACCGGCGCCTGATTCCAGGCCGCCGTCACGATCGTTGCCAGGTCCTTGCCCATGCCCTGCAGATTCAACAGCCGCCACGCCTGCGGCGTCAGCGCGGTGACGAAGCCCGGCCGGCCGTTCGCATAGCGGCCTCCGCTCCGGGGAATCTGCGCGAGGTGTCGTTCCAGTCCGGCCAGCCATTCATCGATTGAAACGTCGTTCATCAACAGGCCATCCCGTTGAATGTGGTCGAGCAGGCAGGCCCCCGGGCAACCCCGTCGGCAGCGGGAACCACGCATGCCGCCGGGCCGGTTGCGAGCGCCTGCCGGCCATGCCGGACTAGTTTTTCAGAAAATGCGGTTCCAGCTGGTCGATGTTTTTCGTCCACGAGTGAATGTCGGAAAGCAGCGGATCAGGAAAGGGCAGGATGTCCCGGGACTCCGATGGCGCGGATACCCATTCTTGCCCGTCCCAATGGAAATCCGCCTGTGCTTCGGACGTCTCTCCTTGCCTCATCATCACTATCAGCGTACAAGCAACCTGGTCCTTATAGCGTGGCTTCAACGCAGGCATGCAGGTTCCAAGCACAACGCGGCCATCGGCCTCTGCATGCATTGCAGCCGTCGCCTCCTTGTTCGTGAGTCTCGTTGCCGGCAAATCGGCATGACACGCGACAAGAACAATCGCCGTTACCGCAAGAATCAGGTGCTTCACGATGAAACGGGTCATATATACGAAGCCCCGACAAGGTTTTCTCCCGACACATTCCATTGACCGACAACGATCTGCTCCTGGCAGCCATGTCGGCGCTACCCGCCGGAATGACAAGCCGGTGCGTCACCCGGCTCGCGCCTTCCCGAAAAAGCGACTCGTCAAGATGCTCACGATGAACGCGATCAACACCGCCAACCCGAACCGGATCGGATAGATACTGACCAGTTCGCCTGAAACGAGCGCCCAGTCCGACGTGCCGATCGTCATCGTGAATTCGACGACGAACACGATCACCGCAACCACGTTGCAAACCAGTATCACGCGCCGCGTCGATTTGACGACACGACCGAGCGCGAATGCACAAACGAACCACGCACCCACCACCGAGGCAATCAACGGCATCGCGGTCGGAATATTGATGGACGCGTCGCTCGTATTGCGTGAGACGTTCTTCAGTGCGGCCCATATCAGATCGGTCGACAGAATCCAGATGAACGGCACGAGGAACGAGAGACCCGGAATCAGGGTTCGTGCGATCCAGGAGTCGTGCACCCTCGCGACGAGATAGCTTTTCATATGATTCGCCATTCCTGCCCGGCAGGCTGCCGGATTTCGATGCTTCGATCAATGGGCATGGCGTGTGCCGATGCGCGTCGCGCAGGCTACTTCCCCATCAGCTTGCCGCGCGCGGCCTTGAACAAGCCGACCAGCCCCAGCCGCCCGCCGGGCAGCGCCAGCAGCTCCTTGTCCAGTTCCTTGCGCTGCGTCTCGCTCAATTGCCGCGGCGGCAGGATCAACAATTCCCGGTACATCGCCACGGCCTTCTCGGGTGCCCCTGCGGGCGCATAGGTGCGGGCCAGGCTGATACGCGCCCTGATCAGTTGCGCGTTGATCTGCTCGTCGGTCTCGCCGCTGCACGCCTGAAGCAGCCGCTCGCACGGACGCAGCGCGTCGGCATGGCGGCCCAGCTTGCGCAGCAGGATGCCGAGGTTGACCGCCGACTTCGCGGCCTGCAGCCTCAGGTTCGCCTCCCCGGCGGACAGGTAGCCGTCGAGCACCTGGCGATAGCCGGCCAGCGCGGATTCCGGATCGCGGTCCGCCAGCGTGCAGGCCTTGCCGAACATCGCACTGGCCACGCGCAAACGCAGATAGGCCACGTCCGCATGCCGCCAGCGGTCGATAATCTGCGCATAGACCTCCAGTTCTTCGTCGTGACGGCCCAGCTTGTCCAGGTCGACCGCCTTGTTCGACATGGCCAGGGCCACGTCTTTCTCGGCCGTCGTCGACAGGTCGCTGCCATACCGTGCAATCACCTCGTCGTTGACGGCCAGCGACGCCTCGCGCTGGTTCAAACGCGCATAGCAGAACGCCTTGTTGGTCATCGCATTCCGGCACAGGCGCCGCAACTCGGGATGCAGCGATTCGACGTGCTGCGTCAGGATCTGGTCGTACAGTGCGATCGCGTCGCGATACTCGTCTTCGTCCCGCAGGGCGTCGGCGCGGTCGAGCGTTCCGGCGATCGCGTCGCGCTGTGCAGGCGTCAGGTCTTCGTACTGGTCGCCATAGTTCACGGCCACGCCGCGATCCTGCAAACGATTGAGGCAGGTCAGCCGGCTGGCGGCGCCCTTCGCCACGCTGTCCCGCAGCTTGCCACCGGTGGCGTTCGCAAAGCGCGCCATCAGCGCGTCGTACACCGGCAGCGCTGCGTCGGGACGATCCAGCCCGTTCAGGAGCAGATAGGCCTTGTTCAGATACGCACTGGCCACGCGCGGCTCGATGGCCGGCGCCGCATCGGCCGCGAAGCGGTTCAGCAGCAGGTCGTAGCTCGCGATGGCCTCGTGCGGATGAGCACGTTCGCGCTGGTGAACCGCGAGGCTGTACAGCGCATCGGCCACCATCGACCGGACGGATGCATCGTCGTCCGCATGAAAGCGTTGGTCCAGCGCGTGCACGGCCTGCGCGTATGCCTGCTCGGCCGGCTCGAGCGGCACCGACTGGCCGAACGGTGTGTCGTCGTCCTTCGGCGGAGTGGCCTCTGCAAGGATGTCGATGCGCAGGTCCATCGCACGCGCCACGGCCCGGCGCAACGATTTGTCGAACCCGGCTTTCCCCGATTCGACCACGTCATCCAGAAGGTCCGGCGCCAGCGACAGCGCATCGAGCGCCTCGTCCAGCCGCTCCATTTGACGCAGCAGACGGCCGCGCTCGATCTGCACGTTCACGCGCAGCCTGCTCAATACCGGATCCGTTTCTCCGGTCGACGCATCAGCAGGCAGAAGCGCGAATGTCTCCAGCGCTTGCCTGGGTCGTCCCAGCGCACGCAAGGCCCAGGATTTGAGCAGCAGGATGCGAACCAGTCGCGCCGATGCGGCCTGAATCGGTCCGGAGCGCTGCAGATGCTGCAACAGCCGCTCCGCCTCATCGAGCACTTGCCCCGGACGGTCCCGGGCCTCGAGCCGCTCCAGCATCGCATCGATCAATTCGGCCTGCACCGCTGCATCGGGATGGTCGCGATAACGCGTCCACTGTTCGTCCGCGACCTTGTCGGCCCGTTCCAGATGGTCATCCTGATCGTCTTGATCGCCGTCGTCCGTCCCGGCATCGCCCGACCGGCGCAACGCGCGCGCCTTGTGACGCAAGGCCTGATTGACGCGCAGCACCACGAAGCCATCGTGGCTGTCGGCGTGATCGAGAATCAACGCGTCGCATGCGTCGATCCACGCGTCGAGATGATCTGCATCATTGCCAGCCTCATCGGCCGCTTCCTCGGCCCACGCTATCGCATCGAACCGGGCCAGGACATGCGTTTGCCGGATCTCCGGACACGTGCTGCGTGCATATCCCGCCAGCAGCGCGCGTTGCTCGGATCGGGCTTCTTCGTCGCGATGCAACACCTTGAGCAAACGCGAGCGCATATGCAATGCGTCGGCCGCCACCTCCTGCTCGCCTGGATCCTCCGACTCTGCGAAGTCGGCCCGCACCGCCGAAAGCTCGCTCAGCGCCTCGTCGTCGTAATCGAGTTCACTCAGCATGCGGGCCCGGCGCAAGCGGATGCGGCCAACCAACGCACGCGTCGCGGGCCACTCGTCCGCGCCGAACCGCTCGGCCAGGCGCTGTGCGTGACGCACCATGTCCACGCGCGCGAAGGTTTCGCCCATCGCGGTACGAATCCTGATCTCCTCCAGCCCGGCATAAGCCACCCACTCGCGCACCGCCAGCGCCCGTGTATGTTCGAAGCGTGCCTGTACCGACCCGGCGATCTCCAGGGCCCGATGCAGCTCGCTTTGCCGCGCCAACGCCACGACCTTGCGGCAGGCGGCCTGGACCAGCCAGGGCCATGCGCTCTCCGGCGTGCCGGCACCTTGGTCGAAATAGCGCGTGAATGCGTCGACCTCGGCCACCGCATCGGCATTTCGCTCCAGCGTTCCCAGCGCCTCGATCTTGCGCAGCCATGCAGCGGCCAGGTGCTCCTGCAATTCGACCGGTGCGGCGGCAACCGTCGGCGCAGCCTGCAGCAGGCGAACGCACACCGCTTCCGCTTCGACCCGCGCCTTCTCTGCGCTGTCTTCCGTCATGCGCATACCGCCTCCTCAGCACCGCATTTCACACGGCACGGTCCGAACGACCCGGGTGCGGACCACGACGCATCGCCACAACGGGTCTGGGTGCCGTGAAGTCGTCTGTTGTCCGTATCGTCGATACCGTCGTCACCACACCATAACTCGTGATCGATGGCTCACCGACATCGCGATCCGGCCAGGGCTTGCGCACCCGCATTCTCTACTTTGTCGAAGCATATGACGAATTAGCTACGATTCAGCCACATATCGGCGCCTTGAGCGGGTCAATATATCGAGTCGTTAAGCAATGCGGTTATCGGCTTTGCTCGCATGGCGAGGGCTCACGCCCCCTCGCAGAAACCAACGGCATCGACAAACCGGCCGTGGCAGCACCGAAACGCATGGCGCGGTTCAATCACGGACCGACATCGACTCGGCATGAAGCGCACGTACGGACCGGACGGCGTGCCTCGAATCTCGACGACCTCGATCGTCACGTCGTCATTCTTCTTCGTCTCCCCGTTGCGCGTCGCGCGGTGGCCAATGCACGACGGTCGGGCTTCGAGTAGGCTGCCGGTCGATCAACCGCCCGCCGCCACCCCGGCAATCCGTTCGCGCAGCCGCGGCGCCACGAAATCGAGAAACGCCCGCAGCTTCAGCGGCATCGGCGCCTGCCCCTTGTGCACCAGGCTGACCGGCAGCGGCTGCGATTCGAACGTATCGAGCACCACGTCCAGCGTGCGATCGCGCAACGCCTGAGCAACCTGATACGACAGCACGCGGATCAGCCCGACGCCGAGCACTGCCGCATCGATGGCCGCCTCGGCCGTATTCACCGCGAAGCGCGAGTGGACGGGCACCGTCAGCTCGCCCTTCTCGCCGTCGAACACCCACGCGCGCCGCGACGCCAGCACCTCGAACGTGATGCATTGATGCCGCGCCAGGTCGGCCGGTTCGGCAGGTGCGCCATGCGCAGCCAGATACGCCGGGCTTGCGCAGATCACGCGGCGCACACTGCCGACGCGGGTCGCCATGAAGCTGCTGTCGGGCAACTCGCCGATTCGCAACGCGACGTCGATCTGCTCTTCCATCAGGTGCGTGACGCGATCGGTCAGCACCAGCCGCACGTCGATCTCGGGATACTGCGCGAGAAACGCGGCCACCACCGGCACGATATGCAGGCGCCCGAACACGATCGGCGCGGTGACGATCAGCTCGCCGCGCGGGGCCGCGTATTCGCCGGTGGCGGCGCGCTCGGTTTCCGCGATGTCGTCGAGGATGCGCCGGCAACCGGCGACGTAGGACTCGCCCGCCTCGGTCAACGACAGTTGCCGCGTCGTACGGTGCAGCAGCCGCGTGTTCAGGTAGGACTCGAGTTCGGCGACCTTGCGACTCACGGTCGCCAGCGGAATGCCGAGCTGGCGCGCGGCGGCCGACATGCTGCCGGCATCGATCACCGCCACCAGCAGCGACATCGACTCGAGGCGGTTCATGTTGCCTCTCAATTTTCGGAAAGATGATTCCAGATTCTGGTGGATTATCTTTTCCAGTGCAAGACAGTACGCTCCTTTCACCTCGTCGTCGCCGGCCGATTCCGCTATCTGCGACGGCCGATCGCCATGAAAAAGGAGCCTGCCATGAACGAATTCCCTGTCGCATCGGGCATGCCGCCCATCGCGCCGCGTGCCGCCACGCCGCCCGCCACCGCGTCGCGCGGCAAGATCGTCGCGATGGCGGCCATCGCCGGCGCGGG
>NZ_JAAGPB010000312.1:0-250 GCF_017104585.1 Burkholderia sp. Ac-20392 | reverse complement strand
CACGACAAACTACCACGAAGATTAGAATCGTGACACTAGTCATCTTTGTAATAATTTATGTGTACGACGTCTCACATTATCTCACTATCATATAATATAGTGTAGGCTTGATGCATGATAGTAGTGTACTCTTATTACTCTTACAATTGTCACATCATTTTCATACATATCTACTACATTTCTTATTGTTGTAGAATTCGACGAATACTAGTATTTATTTTTTTTTTTTTTTTAATGATACGCCGCCCCC
>NZ_JAAGPB010000311.1:0-10086 GCF_017104585.1 Burkholderia sp. Ac-20392 | reverse complement strand
CATCCAGCGAAGCTGTTTCTCGGCGACGCGGGCTCGATTCCGCTCGGGTTCATGGCGGGCGCACTCGGCTACTGGGGCTGGCGAGGCGGGGTCTGGCCGATCTGGTTTCCGGCGATGGTGTTCTCGCCCTTTATTGCGGATGCATCTGTAACACTTGCGAGACGTTTGTTACGTGGGGAAAAGTTCTGGCAGGCGCACCGGGAGCATTATTATCAACGCATGGTGCGCTCCGGCACTGGCCATCGGCGCACTGCCATCTACTGGTACCTCGTGATGCTCGCGGGCATAATTGTAGCCCTGTGGGCATTGGGCCGTCCCACACTGCAGCAATGGGGGCTGTTTGTCGCCTGGTATGGCGTTCTTGCGTGCATCGGTTGCGTGATCGACGCGCGCTGGCGCCGTGTCGGCATGGCAACCGAAAACAAATCTTGAGGTCTCCCGCCGATGTTGCGATCCAAAGCATCTTGGCTGTCATTGAGTGCTTTCCTATTCGACCTGCTGGCGGTGCTTGCAGCGTGGTTGTTCGCCTATCTCGTCCGCTTCAACGGTAGTGTCCCGACCGATTTCCTGAGCGGCGCGCTGATGGCGCTGACGTGGGTGCTGCCCGTGTACGCGCTGATGTTCCACGTGTTCGGCCTGTATCGCGGGCTGTGGGTGTTCGCGAGCCTGCCAGACCTGATGCGTATCGCGAAGGCAGTGGGTGGCGGTGGCGTGATCGTGATGATCGGCGCCGTGATGTTCCAGCCGGTGCCGATCATTCCGCGCTCGGTGCTGCTCGTGTCGCCCCTGATGCTGTTCCTGGCGATGGGCGGCGCGCGCGCGCTGTATCGCGCGACGAAGGAGTATTACCTGTACGGCGGGCTCGTCGGCAAGGGCAAGCCGGTGCTGGTGCTTGGCGCCGGCACGGCCGGTGCAAGCCTCGCGCGCGAACTGTCCCGCTCGGGCGAATGGCGCCTCGTCGGTCTGCTCGATGACGACGTGACCAAGCAGGGGCGTGAGGTCTACGGCTACAAGGTGCTGGGCTCGTTCAACGACCTCAAGCACTGGACCGACGCGATGAAGGTCGAATACGCGATCATCGCGATTCCGTCGGCGTCCGTCGAGACGCAGCGCCGCGTCGCGACGCTGTGCGTGCGGGCTGGCGTGAAGGCGATGGTGCTGCCGTCGCTGACCGCGCTGATGCCGGGGCAAGGTTTCCTGTCGCAGGTGCGAAACATCGATCTCGAGGATCTGCTCGGCCGCGAAGCCGTGACGATCGACACGCCGCACGTCGAGGCGCTGCTGCGCGGCCGCGTCGTGATGGTGACGGGCGCGGGCGGGTCGATCGGCTCCGAGCTGTGCCGGCAGATCCTGCGCTTCGCGCCGGCGCAACTTGTCGCGTTCGACCTGTCCGAGTACGCGATGTACCGGCTGACCGAGGAACTGCGCGAGCGCTTCCCCGACCTGCCCGTCCTGCCGATCATCGGTGATGCGAAGGATTCGCTGCTGCTCGACCAGGTGATGTCGCGTCATGCGCCGCACATCGTGTTTCACGCAGCCGCCTACAAGCACGTACCGCTGATGGAGGAGCACAACGCGTGGCAGGCGCTGCGCAACAACGTGCTCGGTACATATCGCGTGGCCCGTGCGGCGATCCGCCACGATGTGCGCCACTTCGTGCTGATCTCGACCGACAAGGCCGTCAATCCGACCAACGTGATGGGCGCGAGCAAGCGCCTCGCCGAAATGGCCTGCCAGGCGTTGCAGCAGACGAGCGGGCGCACGCAGTTCGAGACAGTGCGGTTCGGCAACGTGCTCGGCAGCGCGGGCAGCGTGATTCCGAAGTTCCAGCAGCAGATCGCGAAGGGTGGCCCGGTCACGGTTACACACCCGGAGATCACGCGTTTCTTCATGACGATCCCGGAGGCGTCGCAGCTTGTGCTGCAGGCGTCGAGCATGGGGCATGGCGGCGAGATCTTCATTCTCGACATGGGCGAGCCGGTGAAGATCGTCGATCTCGCATGCGACCTGATCCGCCTGTACGGCTTCTCGGAAGAGCAGATCCGGATCGAGTTCACCGGGCTGCGGCCGGGCGAGAAGCTCTACGAGGAGTTGCTCGCGGACGACGAGGCGACGACGCGCACTCCGCATCCGAAGCTGCGGATCGCGCGTGCGCGGGAGGTGCCGGACAATTTCCTCGATGAACTGCTGCCGTGGCTGATGCAGCATCGCGTGCTGCCGGACGACGAAGTACGGCGCGACTTGCGGCGCTGGGTGCCCGAGTATCAGACGGCCGCCGTGCCGGCGCTGAAGAGCGTGCGGGTCGCGTCAACCCGCTGACGCCGAGGTCGTTACTGTCGCCAAGCGGCGGCCAGCCGGCCCAAAAGAAAAGCGCCCCGAGGGGCGCTTTTTTCATGTGCGGCTGCGAACGGTTCAGCGACTGTGCCGGTGTTTGCGCACCACCATCCACCGCGGCGCACGGAACCGCACGATGCTGATATACAGCCACACATAGGTCAGCGCAAACAGCACAACGAACACGAACAGGTGCACCGTGTGCCGCCAGAACAGTGTCGCGGGTATCACCGCGACGAGGCACAGCAGCCACAGGTACGGCGACGTCAGCGAATTGCGGCGCGTCAGGTCGTGCGCGTGCTTCGTGCCGACGGCCCAGCGCATCAGCCGCTTGTACACGAGCATGTGCAGGTGCACGCCGTCCGGGATGCCGGGCGACATGCCGCGGATGAATTTCTTCCGGTAGATCGAGAAGCAGGTCTCGAAGATCGGGTACATGAACAGCAGCACCGGGTACCACGCGGACACCTCGCGGTTGCGCATCACGAGCATGATCGCGAGCTCCGCGAGCATGAAGCCGATGAAGTACGCGCCGCCGTCACCGAGGAAGATCAGTCCGGCCGGGAAATTCCACAGGAAGAAGCCGAGCACGGCGCCCATCATGATGATCGACGCGGACATGACGACCGGGTCGCGGACCTGGAACGCCACGTACGCGAGCGACGCGAACATCATGAAGCTGACCATCGACGCGAGCCCGTTGAAGCCGTCGATGATGTTGACCGCGTTCGCGAGCGCCGCAACCGCGAGCACGGTGACGAACGCCGAAATGGCGACATAACCGAGCAGGAAGTCGAGCGGCGGCACGCTGATGCGCGTGACTGCAATGTTCATCAGCCAGAACGCGAGCGCGGCCGCGCCCATCGTGCAGAGCAGCCGCGCGCGCGGCGACACGCGCTTGGTCAGGTCCTCGACGAGGCCGGACAGGAAGGCCGGCATTCCGCAGGCTACGACGCCGAGAATGCTGCCGGCGATCGTCGGGTAGCGCTGCGTGAGCAGCAGCGCCGATGCAACGACGCCCGCGAGGATCCCGATGCCCCCGACCCGCGGCACGGGCCGCACGTGGAATTTCTGCACGCCGGCCAGATCGCTGTCGATCGAGAATTTCTCGTGAAGGTGCGCATAGCGCACGATGAACAGCGTGACGAGCAGGGAGACGATAAAGCCGGACGCGAAGCTGAGCATGGGATCGCTCGAAAAATGGACAGCGGATTATACAAAACCGCGCGGGTTCCCCTCCTGCCATCGCCAGTGATCGGCACACATTTCTTCGATGCCGAGCGTCGCGCGCCAGCCGATGATGTCGGCCGCGGCCTGCGGGTTCGCGTAGCACTCGCCGATGTCTCCCGGGCGGCGTGCGACGAGCTCGTACGGCACCGGACGGCCCGACGCCTTCTCGAACGCACGCACGACTTCCAGCACGCTATAGCCCTGGCCCGTGCCGAGGTTCACGACGAAGCTTGCGTCGCGCTTCGCGAGCGCGTCGAGCGCGGCGATGTGCCCCTTCGCGAGATCGACGACGTGGATGTAGTCGCGCACGCCGGTGCCGTCCGGCGTCGGGTAGTCGGCGCCGAACACGCGCAGCTTTTCCAGCTTGCCGACCGCAACCTGTGCGACATACGGCATCAGGTTGTTCGGGATGCCGGCCGGGTCCTCGCCGATCAGCCCGCTCGCGTGCGCGCCGACCGGGTTGAAGTAGCGCAGCGTCGCGATCCGCCACGTCGGGTCCGAGGTTTCGAGATCGCGCAGAATCTGCTCGGCGATCAGCTTCGACTGGCCGTACGGGTTCGTCGCGGACAGCGGGAACGATTCGTCGATCGGCGAGCGCTCGGGCACGCCATATACGGTCGCGGACGAGCTGAACACGAACTGCTTGACGTTGCGCTCGCGCATGACCTTGAGCACGGCAAGCAGGCCACCGATGTTGTTCTGGTAGTACTCGAGCGGCTTCTCCACCGATTCGCCGACGGCCTTGAGCGCCGCGAAATGGATCGTGCCGGTTATCGGGTGCGCGTCGAACACCTTTGCAAGCGCGGCTTCGTCGCACACGTCGACCTGGTGGAAGGCGGGCGTCTTGCCCGTGATCTGCGTGATGCGCCGCACGGATTCGGCCTTGCTGTTGACGAGGTTGTCGACGATCACGACGTCGTAGCCGTTGCCGAGCAGTTCGACGGTCGTGTGCGAGCCGATATAGCCCGCTCCGCCCGTAACGAGGATGGTGCCTTTAGCGGTCATTGCTGATGCGCTCCTTCAGAGGGTGATACCGGTTAACGAATGGATAGTACGCCGGTAGCGTTCGACGACCTGCTGTTCGTCGAATTCCGCCGTGACCTTCTGCCGGCCGCGCGCGCCCATCGCGTCGCGTCCGGCCGTTCCGAGTTCGATGATGCGGAGCAACTGCTCCGCGAGGCTCGCGCTGTCGCGCACGCGGCACAGGAAGCCTGTTTCGCCGTCGGCGACGACGTCGCGGCAGCCCGGCACGTCGGTCGCGACGATCGGGCGGCCCATCGCCGACGCTTCCATCAGCGTGCGCGGCACGCCTTCGCGGTACGACGGCAGCACGACGCAGTCGGCCGCCGCGAGATGCGGGCGCACGTCGTGCGCTTCGCCGAGATATTCGATCACGCCTTCGCCGATCCACGCATCGACATCCGAGCGGCCGATCGCGCTCGGATTGTCGACGCCGAGCGGTCCGAGCAACTGGAAGCGCGCATTCGGGAAGCGGGCGCGCACGATGCGCGCAGCCTCCGCGTATTCGCGCACGCCCTTGTCCCACAGCAGCCGGCCGATCAGGATGAAGACGGGCGCGTCGCCAGCGGGCAGCGGCACGGGCGCGAACTGCTCGAGATCGACGCCTTCGCCGTGCAGCAGCCGCGCACGATCGGGATGCGCGAGCAACTGTTCGTCGGTGAAGGTCGCGAGATCGTCGCGGTTCAGGAACCACACTTCACGCGGGAAGCGGAACGCGAACCGGTACAGGCGCTTCGCGACGCTCGCCGCGCGGCTCTTCTGGATGAAGACGTAGCCGAGCCCGGTCGTCACCGCGATCGACGGCACGCGCGCGAGCCACGCGGCGACCGAGCCGTAGATGTTCGGCTTGATCGTGTAATGGAACACGAGATCGGGCTTCAGCGCGCGGTAGTGGCGCACCAGCGCGGCGAGCGTGCCGAGATCCTCGCGCGGGCTCGTGCCTTTCGACGCGACCGCGAGTGCCACGTAGCGGCAGCCCATCTGCTCGAGCAACGGCACCGTGCGGTCGTGCGGTGCAATGACGACGACCTCGGCGCCGCGCGCGACGAGCGCACGGATCAGCCCGTGGCGATACGTGTAGATCGCCCAGGCCGTGTTGCAAACGAGCGCAATGCGCAGCGGGGAGGTGGCGGACATGAAAAAAAGAATAAATAAAGCATCGTAAATGCCGGATACGCTGAATGAATGGGCGTCACGCGGACGGCCGCGCGGCGAACAGCGTCTGCTTGATCCGCTGCAACGTCCGGTACGGCGTCACGAAATGCAGCAGGTTCTTGGCGAGGCCGGCCCAGTCGTACGGGTTCAGCGCGTTGAAGTGGCTCAGCAGCAGCGTGAGCGTCGACACCAGCTGGCGCCGGCGCTTGGTCGCACTGATCCCGCCCTCGTTCAATTCGTAATAGAGGCCCAGTTCCGGCAGGTTCGCGCAATCGTAGCGTTGCATTAACCGCAAAAAAAGATCGAGATCCTCGGCCGCCCGGTATTTCGCACGATAGTTCCCCACTTCACGCACGGCGTCGATGCGCAACATGACCGACGGGTGCACGAGCGGCGAGCGCAGGAAGCGCGTGCGGCGCAGCGTACGCGGATCGGCGGGCGGGGTCAGCATGAAGCGCGGCTCGCCGGCGCGGGACACGACCTGCGTCCACATGCCGACGCAGGCCACGCGCGGGTGGGCGCCGAGATACGTGCGCTCCTTCGCGAGGCGCTGCGGCGCGGCGAGATCGCCTGCGTCGATGCGCGCCGCATAGCGGAAGCCGCGCGCGGCGAGCGCGTCGATGCCGGCCGCGAGCGCACGCTCGATGCCGCCGTTCTGCGGCATGCGCAGCACGTCGATCGTGAGGCCGGGCAGGTCGGGCGCGACGATCGGCGGCGTGCTGCCGTCATCGACGATCAGCACGTGCACGGGCGTGTCCTCGCGAAACGAGGCGAGGGTCCGAACGACGTCGTCGTGCCCGTTGTAGGCCGGCATCAGCACGGCCACGTCGTCGAGCGGGGTCGGGCAATCAGGGGACGTCATGGTCGCAGCTTGAAACGGATGTAATAAAAATTGACGGCGGCGGCGGCCAGGTAGCCGGCCGCCAGCCCGACGAGCGCGCCGTACAGGCCGAGCCGCGGGATCGCGAACAGGTTGACGAGCGCGGCGATCGCGAGCGCGAGCAGCCATTTCGACAGCAACACGAATTTTGCTTGATATTTGAGAACGATAAGATTGCCTATCGCCTCGATGCCGGCGGGCACCGACAGCCAGACCGCCCAGCGGAAGATGTCGACCGACGCCTCGTAGCCGTGGCCGAACACCTTGCCGACGATCAGCGGGGCGGCGGCGTCGAGCACGAGCGCGCCGGCCGTCATCAGGCAGGCCGTCATCGCGATCAGCCGGACGATGTTGCGGCGCAGCCGCGCGACGTCCTGCACGCGGTAGACGAAGGCGGGCGCGATCGTCTGCGCGAGCATCAGCGCGAGCGTGATCCAGTTCTCGTTGAGCTGCTGCGCGGCCGAGTAGCGGCCGAGATCGGCGAACGATACATGACGCTCGAGCATCAGGCGGTCGAGCTTCAGGAACAGGTACATGCAGATGAGGCCGAGCCAGAACACGGTGCCGGCCGTCGCAAAGTGCCTGAACAGCGGTTTGTCGAACGTCCAGCCGAGCGCGCCGCCGTTACGATGGCGGTAGTACAGCAGCAGCGCGAAGCCGATTGCGGCGGCCTCGAGCGCCCACAGCCACGCGAAGCGGGCCGGGCCCGCGGCCGCGCGGACCAGCAGCCAGACGAGCAGCGCCTTCACCAGCGCGGTGACCATGCTGGTGACGAGCTGCGGCTTGCTGTAGGTCATGCTCTGCAGCCACGCGTTGATGACGCCGACGAACGGCTCGCGGAATACCATCGTGACCGCGAGGCCCGCGAGCATCGCGCCGACCAGCGGATCGAAGGCGCCTGCGGCGATCGCGATCCAGGTCGCAACGAGCGCGGCGACGGAGACGGCGATGCGCAGCGCGAATGCGCTGCCGAGCACCGCGCCGAGCTGGGCGGGCGGGCGCTGGACGATGGTCGGGACGAGGATTTCCGCGCCGCACACCCAGGTGAGCGGCGCCAGTACCAGGAGGAGCGTATTCGCATACTGCCATTTGCCGAACACATCTGGCCCGAAATAACGGGCCAACAGGCCGCTGATCGCGATCGCGACGCCGATCTGCGTGAGCCGTTCGAGCCCCAGCCAGACGAGATTCGCGACGGCCTTCGCGACATCCGGGTTGCCGAAGCGCTTCAGCATGCGCGGCAGCGGCGTGCGCGCAAGGCGGCCGGCAGGGCGCCCGAGGGCTGCAGGTTGGCGGCGACGGGACGGCTAGGCATTAAAATGGGCGGCATGCGCGTCATCAAAACCCGCGATTATAAGTGGGATCGGGGTCGCTCCCGCCGTTCCGCGCCAGCGGTTTCACTCCGTGCCGGGCCAGCATGTATCATGCGCGGCACCGGCGAGCGGCGGCCAGGCAAGCCAGACAATTTTCCATGCACGCAACTGAGAGAAGAGAATCGATGATCTCCCAATCCATCTTCAAGGCATATGACATTCGTGGCGTGGTCGGCAAGACGCTCGACACCGACACCGCGCGCGGAATCGGCCGGGCATTCGGCAGCGAAGTGCGCGCGCAGGGCGGCGATGCGGTGGTCGTCGCGCGCGACGGCCGCCTGTCCGGGCCGGACCTCGTCGGCGCGCTGGCCGACGGCCTGCGTGCGGCGGGTGTCGACGTCGTCGACGTCGGCATGGTGCCCACGCCGGTCGGCTATTTCGCGGCGAACGTCCCGCTTGCGCTGAAGGGCGGCGAGCGCCGCGTCGATTCGTGCATCGTCGTCACGGGCAGCCACAACCCGCCCGACTACAACGGCTTCAAGATGGTGCTGCGCGGCGCTGCAATCTACGGCGAGCAGATCCAGGCGCTGTACCAGCGCATCGTCGACGAGCGTTTCGAGACGGGCAACGGCTCGTACGAAGAGTTCGACGTGGCCGATCAATACATCGCGCGCATCGTCGGCGACATCAAGCCGGCCCGCCCGATGAAGCTCGTCGTCGACGCCGGCAACGGCGTGGCCGGCCCGCTCGCGACGCGCCTGTTCAAGGCGCTCGGCTGCGAGCTCGTCGAGCGCTTCACCGACATCGACGGCACGTTCCCGAACCATCACCCCGATCCCGCCCATCCGGAAAACCTGCAGGACGTGATCCAGGCGCTGAAGGACACCGACGCCGAGATCGGCTTCGCGTTCGACGGCGACGGCGACCGCCTCGGCGTCGTCACGAAGGACGGCCAGATTATCTATCCGGACCGCCAGCTGATGCTGTTCGCGGAAGAAGTGCTGTCGCGCAACCCGGGCGCGCAGATCATCTATGACGTGAAGTGCACGCGCCACCTCGCGCAGTGGATCAAGTCGAAGGGCGGCGAGCCGCTGATGTGGAAGACGGGCCACTCGCTCGTGAAGGCGAAGCTGCGCGAGACGGGTGCGCCGCTCGCCGGTGAAATGAGCGGCCACGTGTTCTTCAAGGATCGCTGGTACGGCTTCGACGACGGTCTCTACACGGGTGCGCGCCTGCTCGAGATCCTCACGAAGACGGCCGATCCGAGCGCGCTGCTGAACGGGCTGCCGGACGCGATGAGCACGCCAGAACTGCAGCTGTGGCTCGACGAAGGCGAGAACTTCCGCCTGATCGACAAGCTGCAGAAAGAGGCGAAGTTCGACGGCGCCGAGGAAGTCGTGACGATCGACGGCCTGCGTGTCGAGTACCCGGACGGCTTCGGCCTCGCGCGTTCGTCGAACACGACGCCGGTCGTCGTGATGCGTTTCGAGTCGGAGACGCAGGAAGGGCTCAAGCGCATCCAGGAGGACTTCCGCCGCGTGCTGACGGCCGCGAAGCCGGACGTCAAGCTGCCGTTCTGAGCCTCGGCGGCCTGCGGGCCGCCACCGGCGCGACGGTGTGTCCGATCGTCGCGCCATCCCTGAAAAGCGGCGCACGCCAAGGGCGTGCGGCCGCTTTTTGTCTGTCTGGACCGCCGGGCGGGATAAAATCCCCCCTTTATGCTTGTCGCCGGCTGCCTGCCGGCGTTTTTTCAGCGTGCAAAAGATCCTGATCGTGCGCGTGTCGTCGCTGGGCGACGTCGTGCACAACATGCCGGTGATCGCCGATATCCGGCGCCGCCACCCCGATGCGCAGATCGACTGGCTCGTCGAGGAAAGCTTCGTCGACCTGGTCAAGCTCGTCGACGGCGTGCGCAACGTGCTGCCGTTCTCGCTGCGCCGCTGGCGCAAGAAGCCGTTCTCGGGCGCCACGTGGCGCGAGATTCGTGCGTTCCGCCGGCGCCTCGCGGCCGAGCAGTACGACCTCGTGATCGACTGCCAGGGCCTCATCAAGACGGCCTGGGTCGCCAGCTGGGCGCGCGGCCCGCTCGTCGGGCTCGGCAACCGCACCGACGGCGCCGGCTACGAGTGGCCGGTGCGCTTCTTCTATCGCAAA
>NZ_JAAGPB010000310.1:0-10198 GCF_017104585.1 Burkholderia sp. Ac-20392 | reverse complement strand
CCACGGCTTCGAGCACCCGCGCGCGCGTCGCCTCGCCCACCCGGCCGCGGTCGCGCAGCACGTTCGACACGGTTGCGGCCGTCACGCCGGCGCGGCGCGCCACTTCATCCAGGGTTGCCATCGATTACTCACTATATGAGACGTCTATCCAGTATTTGCTTCGCTCACCGAAGCGGCGCACTATCGCCGCACACCCTGCCGCCCGACCGACGGGCGCGACTCGGCCGCGATCGCATCGCCTCTTTTTTGATCGCGATGATTAAGCGCTTAATCACAGATGAAAGCGCATTAGAACATGGAGCGGAGACAATGGCGAGCATCTCGATGCGACGCGTGCAGAAAGCCTATGGCGATCACGCGCCGGTCATTCGCGACGTCGATCTGGAGATCGGCGCGCACGAGTTCTGCGTGTTCCTCGGGCCGTCCGGATGCGGCAAGTCGACGTTGCTGCGGATGATCGCCGGGCTCGAGGACCTGAGCGCGGGCGAACTGTCGATCGACGGCCGCCGCGTCGACGACGTACCGGCCGCCGAGCGCGGCGTCGCGATGGTGTTCCAGAGCTACGCGCTGTTTCCGCACATGACGGTCTATGAAAACATAGCGTTCGGGCTGAAGCTCGCGCGCGTGCCGAAGGCCGAGATCGACCGGAAGGTACGCGACGCCGCGCGCATCCTGCAGCTCGACACGCTGCTCGATCGCAAGCCGAAGGCGCTGTCGGGCGGGCAACGGCAGCGCGTCGCGATCGGCCGCGCGATCGTGCGCGAGCCCGGCGTGTTCCTGTTCGACGAGCCGCTGTCGAATCTCGACGCGGCGCTGCGCGGCCAGACCCGCATCGAGATCGCGCGGCTGCACCGGCAGTTCGAACGCGCAAGCGTCGTCTACGTGACGCACGACCAGACCGAAGCGATGACGCTCGCCGACAAGATCGTGCTGCTGCACGCCGGCGCCGACACCGCGCAGCACGGCAGCATCGCGCAGGTCGGTGCGCCGCTCGACCTCTACCACCACCCGGCCAGCCGCTTCGTCGCGGGCTTCATCGGGTCGCCGCGCATGAACTTCCTGCCGGCCGTCGTGACGGCCTGCGATGCGCATCGCACGACCGTCACGCTCGCGCCGTCCGGCGAAACCTTCGTACTGCCGCGCGACGGCTCCGCGCTCGGCGCAGGCGCCACCGTGACGCTCGGCATCCGCCCCGAACACCTGACGCTCGGCGCCGCGCACGACGCGACGGCGCTCGCACGCGACGTCGCGCTCGTCGAACGCCTGGGTGAACAGACCTACGTGCACCTCGACCAGCCCGGCGGCAACTCGCTCATCGCGAAGGTGCCCGGTGACGCGCAGGTGCGCAGCGGCGAACGCGTGCTCGTGCATGCACCGGCCGCGGCCTGCCACCTCTTCACCGAAGACGGCCGCGCGGTGCCCGCGTGCGCCGACGTCCACGTTCACCACTACGCATAAGGATCGGGCATGCGCCTCGGAGTCTGTTACTACCCGGAACACTGGCCGGAAACGATGTGGGCCGACGATGCCCGCCGGATGAAAGCGCTCGGCATCGAGCAGGTGCGGATCGCCGAATTCGCGTGGAGCCGCATTGAGCCGTCGCCGGGCGAATACGACTGGGGCTGGCTCGATCGCGCGATCGCCGTGCTCGGCTCGGCCGGCCTCGAGATCGTGATGTGCACGCCGACCGCGACGCCGCCGAAATGGCTGGTCGACCGCCACCCCGACATCCTCGCGATCGGCGCGGACGGCCGGCCGCGCGCGTTCGGCTCGCGCCGCCACTACGACTTCTCGTCGCCGACCTATCTCGAAGCGTCGCGCCAGATCTGCACGGCGGTCGCCGAGCGCTACGGCCGCCACCCGGCCGTGCGTTACTGGCAGACCGACAACGAGCTGGGTTGCCACCAGACGGTCGTCAGCTACTCGCCGGCCGCGCTCGTGCGCTTCCGTGCGTGGCTGAAGGCGCGCTACGGTACGATCGACGCGCTGAACCGCGCATGGGGCACCGTGTTCTGGAGCATGGAGTATCGCCATTTCGACGAAGTCGACGCGCCCGTCGGCACCGTGACCGAGGCCCACCCGTCCCATCGCCTCGACTATCGGCGCTTCGCGTCGGACGAAGTCGCGCGCTATCACCGGATGCAGGTCGACGTGATCCGCGCGCATTCGCCGGGCCGCCCGGTTGCGCACAACTTCATGCAGCTGTTCACCGAGTTCGACCATTACGAGGTGGCGCGCGACCTCGACATCGCGACGTGGGACAGCTATCCGCTCGGCGCGCTCGAAGAACAATGGTTCGCGCCCGACGTGAAGGCGCGCTGGCTGCGCACCGGCCATCCCGATTTCGCGTCGTTCAATCACGACCTCTATCGCGGCATGTCGAAGCTGCCGTTCTGGGTGATGGAGCAGCAGCCGGGCCCGGTGAACTGGGCGCAGTGGAACCCCGCGCCGCTGCCGGGCATGGTGCGCCTGTGGAGCTGGGAAGCGTTCGCGCACGGCGCGGGCTGCGTGTCGTACTTCCGCTGGCGGCAGGCGCCGTTCGCGCAGGAGCAGATGCATGCGGGCCTGCACACCCCCGACGACAAGCTCGACGAAGGCGGCCGCGAGGCGCAGCGCGTCGCGCACGAGATCGCGGCCGTGCACGACGCCGGCGCGGATGCGGACGGCGCCGTGCGCGCCCCCGTCGCGCTGGTCTTCGACTACGACGCGAAGTGGCTGTTCGAAGTGCAGCCGCAGGGCGCCGATTTCCATTACCCGCGCTTCGCGTTCGAGTACTACTCGGCGCTGCGCGCGCTCGGCCTCGACGTCGACATCGTTTCCGCGCACGCGCCGCTCGACGGCTACCGCCTCGTCGTCGTGCCGCCACTGCCGGTCGTGCCGGACGATTTCACCGCGCGGCTCGCCGCATCGGGCGCACACGCGGTGTTCGGGCCGCGCACCGGCTCGAAGACCGTCGACCTGCAGATCCCGCCGACGCTGCCGCCCGGCCCGCTCGCGTCGATCCTGCCGGTACGCGTGTGGCGCGTCGAATCGCTGCGGCCGAACGTGACCGAGCGGATCGACGGCACGCTGCGCGACGGCGCGCCGCTTGCTGGCGATGCGCGCCACTGGCGCGACTTCGTCGAGCTGCACGACGACACGCACAGCGTCGTACATGCGCGCTTCGCCGACGGACACCCGGCCTGCGTATCGCACGGCACGCTGCATTACTGGGCCGCGCTGTTCGACGACGCGACCACCGTCCGGCTGTTCGCCGATGCCGCAGTTGCAGCCGGCCTCGCGCCGACGCCGCTCGGCGACGGCGTGCGCGTAAGCCGACGCGGCGGCCTGACCTACGTTTTCAACTATGGCGACACGCCGCACGCGATCGACGCGGTACCGCCGTCCGCGTTCGTGCTCGGCACTGCGCAAGTCGGGCCGCAAGACGTGGCCGTGTATCGAAGCCGTTCGTAGCAACCGTCGCCGGCGCCACGACGCGCCGGTCACGCACAACGACACCCAGAACTGGAGACACGTATGACACATCGCCCCCTTCGCGTCGCCGCCCGGCTTGCCACAGCCGCCGCTGTCGCACTGGCATCGCTCGGCATGACGGCGCCCGCCGATGCCGGCACGCTGACGATCAACATCGCGTTCAAGGGCGCGAGCCAGCGCGCGGTCTGGCAGTCGACGCTCGACGCGTTCCGCAAGGCGCATCCCGACATCGACGTGAAGGCAACCTTCGTCGACGAGGAAGCGTACAAGGTGCAGCTCCCCGCATGGCTCACGACCGTCGCACCGGACGTCGTGAACTGGCATGCGGGCGAGCGGATGGCGTACTACGCGAAGCGCGGGCTGTTCGAGGACCTGAGCGGCGACTGGGCGAAGAACGGCTGGGGCGCGATGTACGCGTCGACGCGCGACGCATCGTCGTACAACGGCAAGCAGTACGCGGCGCCGACCGTCTACTACTCGTGGGGGCTGTTCTACCGCAAGGACCTGTTCCACAAGGTCGGCATCGCCGACGAGCCGAAGACGTGGGACCAGTTTCTCGACGCGTGCAAGAAGCTGAAGGCGGCCGGCATCACGCCGATCGCGATCGGCGGCCGCGACGCATGGACGCTCGCCGGCTGGTTCGACTATCTCGACCTGCGCCTGAACGGCAACGCGTTCCACCAGCAGCTGATGGCCGGCGACGTGCCGTACACCGACCCGCGCGTGAAGAAGGTCTACACGACGTGGAAATCGCTGATCGACGCGGGCTACTTCATCGACAACGCGCTGTCCTACGATCTCGACGGCGCGCAGCCGTTCCTGTTCCAGGGCAAGGCCGCGATGATGCTGATGGGCACCTTCATCGCGGCGGGCTTTCCGCCGAACGTGAAGCAGGAAATGGGCTACTACCGCTTCCCGATCATCGACCCGAAGGTGCCGACCGCCGAGGACGGCCCGGTCGAATCGCTGCATATCCCGACGAAGGCGAAGAACAAGGCCGATGCGCACACGTTCCTCGCGTTCGTCGAAACGCCCGAGATGGGCGCGAAGCTCGCGGAGGGGCTCGGTTCGCTGTCGGCCAACAGCAAGTCGCCGGAGCCGGCCGATCCGATCTCGCGCATCGGCTTCCGGATCCTTGCCGACACGAAGGGCGGCGTCGCGCAGTTCTACGATCGCGACATGACGAAGGAAATGGCCGACGAGGGGATGAAGGGCATGCAGCAGTTCGTCGCGAATCCCGCGCAGCTCGATACGGTGCTCGCGCAACTCGAACAGACCCGCAAGCGGATCTACAAGAAGTGACCGCGTGACCCAACCGGCGGCCCCGCGCCGCCGCGCTCGTTCAGGAGGCTTGCCGTGTCCAGTCCGATCACGTCCCCCCCGCCCGCCGGCGCGGGCGCCGCGCCGCCGCCACGCGGTGCATCTGCTGCCACCGCACTGCCGGCACGCCGCCCGTCGCCCGCCGTGCGACGGCAGCAACGCGCCGCGTGGCTCTTTCTCGCGCCGGCCTGCGCGATGGTTGCCGTCTATGTGATCTGGCCGATCCTGTCGACGCTGTGGCTGAGCCTGTACAACTGGGACGGGATGACCGAGCGCACCTTCGTCGGTCTCGCGAACTATGTGGAGTTGCTGCATGCGCCGACGTTCTACACGGCGCTGCGCAACAACGTGATCTGGCTCGCGCTGTTCATGCTCGCGCCGCCGCTCGGCCTCGCGCTCGCGTTGTACCTGAACCAGGCAGTCGGCGGCATCCGGCTCGTGAAGTCGCTGTTCTTCGCGCCGTTCGTGCTGTCCGGCGTGGTCGTCGGCCTGATCTTCTCGTGGTTCTACGATCCGACGTTCGGGCTGCTCGCGCTGATCGCCGGGCATGGCATTCCAGTGCTCGGCGATGCACGTTACGCGACGTTCGGCATCGTGTTTGCCGCGCTGTGGCCGCAGACCGCGTACTGCATGATCCTGTACCTCACCGGCCTCACCTCGCTCAACCCGGAACAGATCGAAGCCGCACGGATGGAAGGCGCGCGCGGATTCGCGCTGCTGTGGCATGTCGTGCTGCCGCAGTTGCGGCCGACCACCTTCATGGCGATCGTCGTCACGGTGATCGGCGCGCTGCGCAGCTTCGACCTGATCTCGGTGATGACGAGCGGCGGCCCGTTCGAGAGCTCGACCGTGCTCGCGTATTACATGTACGACCAGGCGATCAAGTACTACCGGCTCGGCTATTCCGCGGCGATTGCGGTCGTGCTGTTCGCGATCATGCTCGTCTACATCGTGTTCCAGTTGCGCCGCCTGCTGCGCAACGAGCAATAACCTGACCGGTGGCCATCATGTTTCCGACTCCCGTTGCTCAATGGAAGACTGTCTCGCGCAGGCTGTACAAGCTGTCGTTGCCGGTTGCGCTGCTGATCTGGCTGTTGCCGATGATCGCGGTGTTCGTCACATCGGTGCGCTCGACCGAGGAACTGGTCGAAGGCCACTACTGGGGCTGGCCACGGCACTTCTCGATGATCGAGAACTATCGCGACGCGCTGACGACGTCGCCGATGCTGCATTACTTCTGGAACAGCGTGCAGATCACGGTGCCGTCCGTGCTTGGCTCGATTGCACTCGCAGCGATGGCCGGATTCGCGCTCGCGACTTACAAGTTTCGCGGGAGCACCGCGCTGTTCGGGACGTTCGTCGCGGGTAATTTCGTGCCGGTGCAGGTGCTGATGATTCCGGTGCGGGATTTGTCGCTCAGGCTCGGCGTGTTCAATACGGTCGAGGCGCTGATCCTGTTTCATGTCGCGTTTCAGACCGGGTTCTGCACGCTGTTTCTGCGCAACTTCATCAAGCAGTTGCCGTTCGAGTTGATCGAGGCCGCGCGGATCGAAGGCGCGGGGGAATGGACGGTGTTTTACCGGATCGTGCTGCCATTGATTCGGCCTGCGTTGGCTGCGCTGGCGATTCTCGTTTTTACGTTCGTGTGGAATGACTACTTCTGGGCGCTGTGCCTGACGCAAGGGGATGAGGCCGCACCGATCACGGCAGGCGTTGCCGCGTTGAAGGGGCAATGGACGACGTCGTGGAATCTCGTGTCGGCCGGGTCGATTCTCGCGGCGTTGCCGTCCGTCGCGATGTTCTTCGCGATGCAGAAGCATTTCGTGGCGGGGCTGACGTTTGGTGCGACCAAAGGCTGAACGCGCAGCTTCGCGTATTCGTATCTCCCCCTCCGCATCGTGAGGTTGCCCGCTTCGGCGGGCTTTTTTTGCCGTCGAGTTCGGATCGGCAAAGAGGCGCCGAACAATTCCCGTGTTCTGCGTTAGCGGCTCACGTTGGGTGGGTCACGGCCGACGACGATAGACACAAAGTCGGTGAAGTGCGCGCATCCTCGGACTAGATTGACATCGCCAATCTCAAGAAACGTGGTCAGGCGCGGACAATGGATATCAAACGACAAATAACAGGCGCCATGTTAAATTTCCGCCCATCCATACCAAACCAACAGGTTTAAAAATTAAATGGCAACGTGGCCCGAGGACATAGCACTCGCACTAGAACAACTTGGTGGCATTGCCCCCCTCGCCGAAATCTACGAGAAGGTTGCGACCATACGACCCAAGCCACATCCGGCGAATCTTGGGGCTTCCGTTCGAGGGGCTATTGAGCGAAACTCCTCTGATTCAACGGTTTTTTCTGGAAATGACTTATTCTTTTCCGTTCACGGAATCGGTGGCGGGGTGTGGGGGCTACGATCTTTTGAAAAGCCCACACCACTGGCATCCGACATCGGCTCGCTTGGGAACGAGACACCTCAAAGACAGCACCAGAAAACATATCGCATCCTTCGAGATACCACACTCGCTCGTCAGGTAAAGCTTTTGCACAAAAACAAGTGCCAGATATGTGGGGAATCCATCAAACTGCCCAATGGTGAGTTTTACTCCGAGGCCCATCATATACAACCCCTCGGAAATCCACACAATGGGCCAGATACATCAGAAAATATTCTTGTTCTTTGCCCCAATCACCACGTAATGCTTGACTACGGCGTCATCGCAATTGACCCATCAAAATTGAACCTTCATCGCAAACACAAGATTGGAGCAACCTACATCACCTATCATAATGAAATAATTATTAATCCCATCGATACATCGGAAAAATAGATACCCAGGTGACTCGATCCGCATATGAAATCATTTTTCGCGATCTTTATATTCAGAGTATTTTCGCGAGTCACCTCGTACTTTTTCAGCAGGATATTTTTCTCGATTGAGCTCCATCTTCTCGAGCACAGCCTGAAAAAGATCGACGTCCATCTTGTCCGCGAGGTGAACCAGATATACCAATACGTCAGCCATTTCGTGGCGAATTGCTGTCAGGTTAGCCTCACTGAGTTCGGCTTTTTCGCCCGAAACCAGCCATTGAAATGGTTCTAGCAACTCACTTGCCTCTATGCTAAGAGCCGTTGCCAGATTCTTTGGAGTGTGGAACTTGTCCCAATCCCGCTCATCGACAAACTGACGAACGATTTCACGCAACGCCGCCAGATCACTCCGCAGCTCAGATTTTTCCATATAACCAATCCCTTCTGCCTATCTAGAATTATTAATGCCGTCGATGGCATATAAGTACAAGCATTCGACTCGCGCCAATCTTCCTTAGAGTCTGAGAGCACAGATTTATCGAAATGATATGGAAATTGAATGCTTTTACCGAAGATCAATTCAATCAACGAAAATCCAATCTTGTCCAGGCACCCCGAATCGTACGAATGTTTACCCGTCAGAAAGGTGATCGCAACAACCGTTGCGCGATCCGAAGCTGTCGCTACCGGCAGGCAATGTGCCGGCAAGAGGCGACTTCGACGGAAATCCACGAAGAACGTTTCTCGAGATCACCGTCGCTACGCCACTCCCGACTCGGCACCGCCACCCTTGATCCGCAACTGCACATCCACCGCCCCGATATTCTTCTCATGCGCCACCAGCATCTGCGTGAGCGCATGATGCATGTCGGGCTGCGCGAGCGTCGGCAGCAACGCCTGCAGCTTCCGCACGACCCACCGCTGCCCGCGATTCAAAAATGCCAGCCGCTCCGCCAGATCGTCGATCGCCATCGCCTTCTCATAGAACGCCCCGGTAGCATGCGTCGGCGTCGCATCGAGCGACCGAATCGCATCGACCAGCACCGCACACCAGTGCGCCTCATCCTGCCGAATCGCAGCCACCAGCCGATGAAGTTCAGGATCGTCGATTGCCGCCGCCGTCTCCGATGCAACACGTGCACCTGCGCGCTCGGCTTCCAGCAGTTCATTCAGCAACGCAAGCAACGCGTCGCGCTGCGCATCAGCGGATTCGTCCGCTGCTTTGGCGGGACGGGCGTCGTGCCCGTCGTCGTGGGTCCGGTTCGACATGCGATGTCCTCCGCTCAGGAAGCGTGGCGCACCGGTTCGTCCGGCGTGGTTCCGTCAGGCACTGCTCACACGACGGCGTCCACGCATCACGACTGACAACCGCGGGGCCACACGAAGAATGGCTCACAGTCTGACATAGCCCCGTCACACGCGTCTCCAGACAGCCCACTGTGCGTGATGCGCATCAAGACACACCGCAACGCACACCCGACATCACGTCCACCCTTCAAGCCTCAACGTCGACCGCACCAACCGCTGCTCCTCCTGCTCGATCTCCCGCAGATACTCGACGCACTGGCGAATATGCTCGCTCGCGGCCTTGCGCGCCTGATCGGGCAGCCGCCCCGTCACCGCGTTATAAAGCCGCGCGTGCTGCCGATCGATCTGCTTCTTCAACGGCTCGCGGTGATAGAGATTGTTCACCGACGCAAACACCGAACTCAGCAGCAGATCCGTCAACGACTGCAGCGTATTCACGAGCACCGGATTATGCGACGCCTCACAGATCGCAAGATGAAACGCATGATCGAGCTTCGCCCGCGCGGCCGGATCGAGATCCTGCGCATCGGCCGCGGTCATCTCCTCATAGCGACGCTTGATCAGGATGAAATCGGCCGGCGTACCGCGCAGCGCTGCGAGCCGCGCGGCCTCCGTCTCGAGCATCCCGCGCACCTCGAACAGGTCGTAAAGCGTGCGCGGCTGCGAGCCGAGCAGATGCATCATCGGCGTGATCTCGCGTTGCGGGGTCAGGCTCGCAACGAACGAGCCCTTGCCATGCGTGGTGTCGATGATCCCGCGCGCACGCAGCAGCTTCATCCCTTCACGCACGGCCGTGCGCGACACGCCGAGCTTCTCGGTCAGCCGCCGTTCGGACGGTAGCGCCTGCCCGGCCTTCAGCACGCCATCGACGATCAGCTTCTCGATGCGCTCGGCAACGACGTCGGCCACGTTCCGCGCCGGACCCGCCTGTTTCTGCATTTCCATACTGGTATGACCACTTCGGAAGGATATCGTCGATTTTCGCATAAACCCTTGTAGATATTCGGTTTTATGGCAATCGATACAGCCGCTTTCCGGCCACCAGATAAAAACTGGTATGACCACATCCGCCACGTCTGGACACGCACGCGCCGCCCGCCAAGAATCCATCCCTTCCGGCGTGCCGCGCCTCGCGCAGCCGCCTGCATGGTGGAGACAACCCCGATGAGTTTCACCTACGACGAACGGATCGACGGCCCGCTGGCGACCGTCGGCCGCGACACACTCGTCGCCGCACTGCACGCGGCGGCGCCCGGCCTCGACGTGCTGCACGAGCGCGAGGCGCTA
>NZ_JAAGPB010000309.1:0-233 GCF_017104585.1 Burkholderia sp. Ac-20392 | reverse complement strand
AAAAAAAAAAAAAAAAAAAATTATCTAGTATATGATTCACATGAATACATAGCTCACATCACATGAGCTGTAGAATTTAATTTTAGAGCCAGACCATGCGATGCGCAGTATTAGTGCTGACGTAACTTAGCACAGATCAGCATATGAGCTATGTACATCGGTACAGGAATGACACAGACCTATAGTAATGATCGTGCGATCAGGTACCTGCATCATCACTCCATATGCGCTAT
>NZ_JAAGPB010000308.1:0-10503 GCF_017104585.1 Burkholderia sp. Ac-20392 | reverse complement strand
TCGGCTGACGGCGCTGAAAGGCGGGGAGGGCCAGGTGTATGCGCTCGCGCAGGGCAACAGGGCGGTCGGTGGCGCGGGCGCCAGCGCGAGAGGCAGCCGCGTGCAGGTGAACCAGTGCGCGGCCGGCCGGATCGTCGGCGGCGCGATCGTCGAGCGCGGCGTGCCGAACGCGATCGCGCAGATGAACGGCGTGCTGCAGCTGCAACTGAACGACATGGACTACGGCACCGCGCAGCGGATCGTATCCGCGGTCAATTCGAGCTTCGGCCCGGGCACCGCGATGGCGCTCGACGGCCGCACGATCCAGCTCACCGCGCCGGCCGATTCGGCGCAGCAGGTCGCGTTCATGGCGCGGCTGCAGAACCTCGACGTCAGCCCGGACAAGGCCGCGGCGAAGGTGATCCTGAACGCGCGCACCGGCTCGATCGTGATGAACCAGATGGTCACGCTGCAGAGCTGCGCGGTCGCGCACGGCAACCTGTCGGTCGTCGTCAACACGCAGCCGGTGGTGTCGCAGCCGGGGCCGTTCTCGAACGGGCAGACGGTGGTGGCGCAGCAGTCGCAGATCCAGCTCAAGCAGGACAACGGCGCGCTGAAGATGGTGACGGCCGGCGCGAATCTCGCCGACGTCGTGAAGGCGCTGAACACGCTCGGCGCAACGCCCGCGGACCTGATGTCGATCCTGCAGGCGATGAAGGCCGCCGGCGCGCTGCGCGCCGACCTGGAGATCATCTAAATGGCAGCCAGTCTCCCGAACGCGAACGACCTCACGCAGCGCTTTGCGCTCGACGTGCAGGGTTTCGACGCCCTGCGCGCGCAGGCCAAGCAGTCGCCGCAGGCCGGCGCGAAGGCGGTCGCCGGCCAGTTCGACGCGATGTTCACGCAGATGATGCTCAAGAGCATGCGCGACGCGTCGCCCGACGGCGGGCTGTTCGATTCGCACACGTCGAAGATGTACACGTCGATGCTCGACCAGCAGCTTGCGCAGCAGATGTCGACGCGCGGGATCGGCGTCGCCGACGCGCTGATGAAGCAGTTGCTGCGCAATGCGGGGCAGGGCGCGGGCAGCGACACGGCGGCTGACGTCGGCGCGGCCGGCCTGGGCGCTGACGGCTTCGGCGCGTCCGGCAACGAAGGCGGTCTTGCCGCGATGAACGCGATGGCGAAGGCCTATGCGAACTCGGCCAACAACGGCGGGCTTGCCGGCACGCGCGGCTATTCGGCCGGCAGCGCGCTGACGCCGCCGCTGAAGGGCGCGAGCGGCGTGCAGGACGCCGACGCGTTCGTCGACCGGCTCGCAGGCCCCGCGCAGGCGGCCAGCGCGTCGACCGGCATCCCGGCGCGCTTCATCGTCGGCCAGGCCGCGCTCGAATCGGGCTGGGGCAAGCGCGAAATCCGCGCGGGCGACGGCTCGACGAGCTACAACGTGTTCGGCATCAAGGCGACCAAGGGCTGGACCGGCCGCACGGTGTCGGCGCTGACCACGGAATACGTGAACGGCACGCCGCGCCGCGTGGTCGCGAAATTCCGCGCGTACGATTCGTACGAGCACGCAATGACCGATTACGCGAACCTGCTGAAGAACAACCCGCGCTACTCGGGCGTGCTGAGCGCGAGCCGCAGCGTCGAAGGCTTCGCGCACGGGATGCAGAAGGCCGGCTACGCGACCGACCCGAACTACGCGAAGAAGCTGATTTCGATCATGCAGCAGATCGGCTGACCGACCCGTCGGCGACCGCTGTTGTACCCTCTGGACCGCGCCCGGCAGCCCGCCGCGCGCGGTTTCAACGTTTGCGCGAAAAAAATCCCCAATTCGATCTAAACTTTCGGTCAGCACTGCCGCTAAGTGTGAGAGACCTGCGACCGGGCCCCCGTTCTGGCCCGGTTTTATTGCGCACCGGTTGCCCGGGCGCCCATGACAAGAAAGACCGGCTAGCCATGAATATCGAAACGTCGACGGACCCCAGCCTGGATGCAGGCCACTCCGGGCCCGACTATGCCCGCCGCAATCCGCTGGAAATCGGCGTGCAGCTGCGCAACCTCGTCAACCGCGGCGATTTCCTGACCGTTCAGTACCCGGGTGGCCAGCTCGTCACGCGCCTGCTCGAGGTGGATGTCGGCGCGCGGACGTTTACGTTCGACTGGGGTGCGCTGTCCGAGCAGAACGCCAGCATCCTGGGCGCGTCGCACTGCACGTTCGCGGCCGCGCCGGAGGGCGTGCGCGTCGAATTCTCCACGGGCACGCCGCGCGAGACGCGCTACGAGGGGCTGCCCGCGTTCGTCGCCGATTTCCCCGACGTGCTGATGTGCATCCAGCGCCGCGAGTATTTCCGCGTCGATGCGCCGATCGTCGATCCGTTCCTGTGCCGCGGCAAGCTGCCGGACGGCGAGAGTTTCCTGTTCGAGGTGCATAACCTGTCGCTCGGCGGCGTGGGGCTGCGCACGGCCGACGAACGCGTCGAGGCGCTCGAGGTCGGCACGACGCTGCCCGACGTCGAGCTCGAGCTGACCGGCCACGGCAAGCTGTCGCTCGACCTGCAACTCGTGTCGCAGCGTTCGACGCAGATGCCGAACGGGTCGCGGCGCTACCAGCTCGGCTTCCGCTACATGTCGCTGCCGGGCAGCGCGGAAAACACGCTGCAGCGGCTGATCACGCAGCTCGAGATGAAGCGCCGCTCGCTCGCGCGGGCCTGACGCACAAGCGGCGGCCGGCCCCGCCCGGGGCGGCCCGCACGGCGTTTGCGGCACCCTCGGCCGCACGCTCGAACCGGCGACGCGCAAGTACGCGTCGCGCGTGCATTTTTTCCTCAATTTTTCCGATTGGCGGCCGTTATACCGGGAGTCACGCAACCCGGCGGCCGCAACGCGCGGCCGGCTCATCAGGATCGCGCATGTCCAACTCACTCATGAACCTCGGCGTCAGCGGCCTGAATGCCGCGCTCTGGGGCCTCACGACGACCGGCCAGAACATCAGCAACGCGGCGACGCCGGGCTATTCGGTCGAACGCCCTGTCTATGCCGAGGCCAGCGGCCAGTACACGAGCAGCGGTTACATGCCGCAGGGCGTGAACACCGTCACCGTGCAGCGGCAGTACAGCCAGTACCTGAGCGACCAGCTGAACGGCGCACAGACGCAGAGCGGCGCACTGTCGACGTGGTATTCGCTCGTCACGCAACTGAACAACTACGTCGGCAACCCGACGTCCGGCATCTCGACCGCGATCACGAACTACTTCACCGGGATGCAGAACGTCGCGAACAGCGCGTCCGACTCGTCGGTGCGGCAGACCGCGATGAGCAACGCGCAGACGCTCGCGAACCAGATCACCGCGGCCGGCCAGCAGTACGACGCGCTGCGCCAGAGCGTGAACACGCAGCTCACGAACACCGTGACGCAGATCAACACGTACACCGCGCAGATCGCGCAACTGAACCAGCAGATCGCGTCCGCGAGCAGCCAGGGCCAGCCGCCGAACCAGCTGATGGACCAGCGCGACCTCGCGGTGTCGAACCTGTCGAACCTCGCGGGCGTGCAGGTGGTGCGCAACAGCGACGGTTACAGCGTGTTTCTCGCGGGCGGCACGCCGCTCGTCGTCGCGGACAAGAGCTACCAGCTCGCGACCGTCGCGTCGCCGTCCGATCCGAGCGAGCTGACCGTCGTGTCGCAGGGCATCGCCGGCGCGAACCCGCAGGGGCCGAACCAGGCGCTGTCCGACGCATCGCTGTCGGGCGGCACGCTCGGCGGCCTGCTCGCGTTCCGCAGCCAGACGCTCGACCCGGCCGAAGCGCAGCTCGGCGCGATCGCGACCAGCTTCGCCGCGCAGGTCAACGCGCAAAACGCGCTCGGCATCGACCTGTCGGGCAACGTCGGCGGCAACCTGTTCACGACCGGCAGCCCGATCACGTACGCGAACCAGGGCAATACCGGCAACGCGGCGTTGTCCGTGTCGTTCGCGAACCCGTCGCAGCCGACCACGAGCGACTACACGCTGTCGTACGACGGCGCCAAGTACACGCTGACCGACCGTGCGAGCGGCGCGGTGGTCGGCACGTCGAACACGATGCCGGGGTCGATCGGCGGGCTGAACTTCTCGTTCTCGTCCGGCTCGATGCAGCCCGGCGACAAGTTCACCGTGCAGCCGACGCGCGGCGCGCTGAACGGCTTCGGCCTCGCGACGTCGAACGGCTCGGCGATCGCGGCGGCGGCGCCGTTCGTGCCGTCGGCGACCACGACGAACACGGGCACCGGCACGATCGGCGGCCTGTCGGTCACGAGCGCGACGGCCGCGGCCAACCCGCACAACTACACGATCACGATGGGCGGCACGACCGCCAGCCCGACCTACACGGTCACCGACAACTCCGCCACGCCGCCGACCACGAGCACGCCGCAGGCGTACCAGTCCGGCTCGCCGATCACACTGACGGCCGGCGTCACGGTCACGGTATCGGGCACGCCCGCGGCGGGCGACACGTTCAAGGTCGCGCCGAACGCGGGCGGCACGAACGACGGCAGCAACGCGCTCGCGCTGTCGAAGCTCGTCAGCGCGAAATCGCTCGGCGGCGGCACGACCACGCTGACCGGCGCGTATGCGAACTACGTGAACAACATCGGCAACACGACGAGCCAGCTGAAGTCGTCGAGCGCCGCGCAGACCTCGCTGATCGGCCAGATCACCGAAGCGCAGCAGTCGGTGTCGGGCGTGAACCAGAACGAGGAAGCGGCCAACCTGATGCAGTACCAGCAGCTCTACCAGGCGAACGCGAAGGTCATCCAGACCGCGTCGACGCTGTTCCAGACCGTGCTCGGCCTGTTCAACTGATTTCGGGGATCAAAGCGATGCGGATTTCCACCACGCAGTTCTACCAGATGAACGTCGCGTCGATGAACGATCAGCAGGCGCAGCTTTCGCAGCTGTACCAGCAGATCTCGAGCGGCGTGAGCCTGTCGACCCCGGCCGACAACCCGCTCGGCGCGGCGCAGGCCGTGCAGCTGTCGATGACGTCGGCGACGCTGTCGCAGTATTCGGCGAACCAGAACACCGCGCTGTCCTCGCTGCAGGCGGAAGACCAGTCGCTCATCAGCGTCAGCAACCTGCTGAACAGCATTCACACGGTCGTGATCCGGGCCGGCGACGGCTCGCTGTCCGACAGCGATCGCTCGGCAGCGGCTACGCAGCTGCAGGGCTATCGCGACCAGCTGCTGACGCTTGCGAACTCGACGGACGGCGCGGGCAACTACCTGTACGCGGGCTTCAAGACGGCCACGGCGCCGTTCTCGAACGCACCGGGTGGCGGCGTGACCTACAGCGGCGACACGGGTTCGCGGCAGGTGCAGATCGCCGACACGCGCTCGATCGCGCAGGGCGACAACGGCGCGAGCGTGTTCCTGTCGGTGCCGATGCTCGGCAGCCTGCCGGTGCCGGTCGCCGGCGCGGGCAACACGGGCACGGGCACGATCGGCGCGGTGACGATCACGAGCCCGTCGGCCGCGACCAACACGCACCAGTTCACGATCGGGTTCGGCGGCACGGCCGCCGCGCCGACCTATACGGTCACCGACAATTCCGTCACGCCGCCGACCACGACCGCCGCGCAGCCGTACACGTCCGGCGCCGGGATCGCGCTCGGCAACGGCCTGTCGGTGCCCGTGTCGGGCAACCCGGCGCCCGGCGATTCGTTCACGGTCACGCCGGCGCCGCAGGCCGGCACCGACGTGTTCGCGGCGCTCGACTCGATGATCGCCGCGCTGAAGGTGCCGGTCAGCAGCAACACGACGGCCGCCGCCGCGCTCCAGAACGCGATGACCACCGGCACGACGAAGCTGAACAACATGATGACGAACGTCCTCACCGTTCAGGCGTCGGTCGGCGGCCGCGAGCAGGAAGTCAAGGCGATGCAGACGGTGAACCAGACCAACACGCTGCAGGTCACCAGCAACCTGTCCGACCTGACGAGCACCAACATGGTGTCGACGATCAGCCAGTTCCTGCAGATGCAGAACGCGCTGACGGGCTCGCAGAAGGCGTATGCGCAGTTGCAGAACCTGTCGCTGTTCCAGTACATCAATCCCTGATGGTCGCCGCGCCGGCCGCGATGTGAGCGCACGCTTGCGTCGCCGCCGGCGTCGAACGCCGCCCGCGCATGGCCCCGCGCGGACGGGCGCTTCACCGGGGCGCGCCATCGTGCCCCGTTTCACCCACGCTGCAAGCCGCGCATCGTGCTCGCCGGCCCCGCTCGGCGGCCCGCTTTTCGGCCCGTCCATCAGCCCGCTTGCCAGCCCCATTTCCGCTCCGTAAACTCGCGCCAGATTCCAGACCGGCGCATCCTCCGCAGCCGGCGACCGACAGGAGCCCTTTTCCCCATGTCCGATTCCTACTTCCCGCGCTGGCGGGTGCAATCGACCGGCGCGGCCTCGCGCGTGGTCGGCCCCGACGAGCGCCTCGCGTGGCCGCAGATGGTCGCGATGGGCGTCCAGCACGTCGTCGCGATGTTCGGCTCGACCGTGCTCGCGCCGCTGCTGATGGGCTTCGACCCGAACCTGTGCATCTTCATGTCGGGCATCGGCACGCTGCTGTTCTTCGTGCTGGTCGGCGGCCGCGTGCCGAGCTACCTCGGCTCGAGCTTCGCGTTCATCGGCCTCGTGATCGCGGTGACCGGCTACGGCGGCAGCGGCCCGAACCCGAACATCCCGGTCGCGCTCGGCGGGATCATCGCGTGCGGCGTCGTGTACGTCGCGATCGGCGCGCTGGTGCAGGCGATCGGCACGAACTGGATCGAGACGCTGATGCCGCCCGTCGTGACCGGCGCGGTGGTCGCGGTGATCGGGTTGAACCTCGCGCCGATCGCGGTCAAGGGCGTGTCCGGGTCGACCTTCGAATCGGTGATGGCGCTCGTGACCGTGCTGTGCGTCGGCGGCGTCGCGGTGTTCTCGCGCGGCATGGTGCAGCGCCTGCTGATCCTCGTCGGGCTGGTGATCGCCTACGTGATCTACGCGGTCGCGACCAACGGAATGGGGCTCGGCAAGCCGATCGATTTCTCGATCGTCGAGCATGCGGCCTGGTTCGGGGTGCCGAGCTTCCGCGCGCCGGTGTTCGATCCGCACGCGATGCTGATGCTGGCGCCGATCGCGGTGATTCTCGTCGCGGAAAACCTCGGCCACATCAAGGCCGTCAGCGCGATGACGGGCACCAGCCTCGATCGCTACGTGGGCCGCGCGTTCATCGGCGACGGGCTCGCGACGATCGTGTCGGGCAGTGTCGGCGGCACGGGCGTGACGACCTACGCGGAGAACATCGGCGTGATGGCCGTCACGCGGATCTACTCGACGCTGGTGTTCGCGGTCGCCGCGGTGATCGCGATCGTGCTCGGCTTCTCGCCGAAGTTCGGTGCGGTGATCCAGACGATTCCGGGCCCCGTGCTCGGCGGCGTGTCGATCGTCGTGTTCGGGCTGATCGCGGTGACGGGCGCGCGGATCTGGGTCGTCAACAAGGTCGACTTCTCCGACAACCGCAACCTGATCGTCGCGGCCGTCACGCTGGTGCTCGGCGCCGGCGACTTCTCGCTCAAGATCGGCGGCTTCGGGCTCGGCGGGATCGGCACCGCGACGTTCGGCGCGATCATCCTGTACGCGATCCTGCGCAAGGAAAAGGAACCGGGCCCGGTGGTCTGAGCGTCCGGCGGGCGGTGTCGTGCCGCCCGTGTCATCTTCCGCGTCGAACGTCGACGCGCTACGCGCCGACGTTCGACTGCGTTTGCAGCCACGCGCAGAACTGTGCGACGAGCGGATCGTCGGCCGGCGCGCGCGGCGCGATCCACCAGTAGCTGCGCGTCGCGATGCGCGGCCCCTCCAGCGGCATCACCAGCCGCCCGCTCGCAAGTTCGTCGTCGATCAGCGGCAACGGGCCGAGCGCAACGCCAAGGCCGTCGACGGCTGCCTGCAGCGCCAGGTAGAAGTGGTCGAACGACTGCCGCTTGCGCCCCTTCATCGTCACGCCGGCCGCCGCGAACCAGTCGCGCCAGCCTTCCGGCCGCGTATCCGAATGCAGCAGCACATGGCGTGCGAGATCGTCCGCGCGCGCGATCGGCACGCGCTTGAGCAGCGCGGGGCTGCAGACGGGGATCACGCTTTCGTCGAGGAAGTGGCCGCTTGTGCAGTTCGGCCAGTGGCCGGGGCCGCGGCGGATCGCGACGTCGAAGCCGTCGAGCGTGTCGAGCGGCGCATTCGACGTCGACAGCTTCAGCTCGACGTTCGGCACGTCGCGCTGGAACCGCGACAGGCGCGGCAGCAGCCATTTCATCGCGAAGGTCGGCAGCGCATTGATGCGCAGCACGCGTGCCGCGCCCGTGTTGCGCAGTTGCTCGGTCGCGAGCGCGATGCTGTCGAACGCCGCGCGCACGGTGTCCAGGTAGCGGCGGCCTTCGTCGGTGAGCTTCACGCGCTTGCCGTAGCGGTGGAACACCGGCTTGCCGAGCCAGGCCTCGAACCCGGCGATCTGCCGGCTGATGGCACCGTGAGTCACATGCAGCTCGTCGCCGGCAGCGCTGAAGCTTTCATGTCGTGCCGCGGCTTCAAAGGCCCGAAGCGCGGAAAAGGGCGGGAGATCGCGTGCCATGCTTGTGATTCTAGATCACAAGGACGCGTCGATAAAATCGTTTTGCCGGTATTCCGAACGGCGGTAACCTCGGGTCACCGTTTGATAAGGAACCCCATGCAATCCGCTTCTCCGCCGGCCGCCCCGCCGCCGGCCGCATCATCCCGCAGCGTCGGCCTCGCCGAGCTGTTCACCGGTTTCCTGTCGCTTGGCCTCATGTCGTTCGGCGGTGCGCTGCCGTTCGCGCGGCGCACCATCGTCGAAGAGCGCAAGTGGCTCTCCGCCGACGAATTCACCGATCTGCTCGGGCTGTGCCAGTTCCTGCCGGGCGGCAACGTGATCAACCTGTCGGTGGCCGTCGGCATGCGCTTTCGCGGTGTCGCCGGCGCGTTCGCCGGCATTCTCGGGCTGATCGCGGGCCCGACGCTCGTCGTCGTCGCGCTCGGCGTGCTGTACGCGAAGACGCAGAACGATCCGCGCGTGCAGTACCTGTTCGCGGGGCTCGCCGCGGCGGCGGCCGGGCTGCTCGTCGCGATGGCCGTAAAGGTCCTGAAGCCGCTGCGGCACGCGCGTGCGGCGGCCGGAATCGCGGCGCTCGCGTTCGTCGCGATCGCGGTGCTGCGCGGCCCGCTGCTGACCGCGATGCTCGTGCTGACGCCGGTCAGCATCTGGCTCGCGTCGCGACGCCGCGACGCGGACACGCCGCAGCCGGCGCCGGTCGCGGCGCGCGACACGCAGCAAGGAGGCCGGCCATGAACGACACGCTGATTGCCATCGCGACGATCTTCAGCCAGTTGTCGCTGCTCGCGTTCGGCGGCGGCAACACGATCCTGCCGGAGATGCAGCGGCAGGTCGTCGACGTCCATCACTGGATGAGCGCGCACGAGTTCACCGCGCTGTTCGCGCTGGCCCAGGCCGCGCCCGGGCCGAACATGATGATCGTGTCGCTGGTCGGCTGGCACGTGGCCGGCTGGAGCGGGCTGCTGGTCGCGTCGCTCGCGAAGTTCGGGCCGTCGTCGATCGTCACCGTGCTCGCGCTGCATGCGTGGGAGCGCTTTCGCGACCGGCCGTGGCGCCGCTACGTGCAGCAGGGGATGATGCCGGTCACCGCCGGGCTGGTTGCGGCGAGCGCGGTGCTGATCTCCGAGGCGTCGAACCGCACGGCGATCCAGTGGGGCATCACGGCCGCGTGCGCGGTGCTCGCGTGGCGCACGCGCATCCATCCGCTGTGGCTGCTCGCGGGCGGCGCGCTGATCGGGCTCACGGGCATCGGGCAGTGAGCTGTCCTTCACGCAGCCGGCCGTTGCCGGTTGCGGCCGCGGGCTACTGCGACGCCGGCCGGTCGCTGTTCACGATCCCGAGCAGCCGGCCGCGCTCGCTGCCGACGTCATCCGTCGTCTCCGGCCAGTCGACCACGTAACCGGCCTCGAGCGCATCGCGCATGATCGTGCCGTAGTCGGCCTTCGCGACCCGGCCGCCGCGCAACGCGTCGGCCACCTCGTGCTTCAGCTTCGGCGTGAACGACGGATACGCGGCCACCAGCGCCGCGTACTGGCGCGCATCGATCTCGCCCGATTCGCGGGTGAACGCCCAGACGGCCACCAGCACGATCGCGGCGAACGGGATCACGGTGAAGCGCAGGAAGAACTTCGCGAGTGTCATTCGAAGGCTCGGTGAGGCGGTGCGGGGTGGTGGCCGGGGCGTAACCGGGGCAGGCCGCCCGGTATACTCGGCCGGTCCCGCGGCGGCGAAACCTGCGCCGTGGATACGCTCCGGCCGGCTGCGAGCACGCGGCGCGAACGCGTGCATCGTGCGGGGCAGGGGAGGTGCCGCGCGCAGCGGTTTCAATGAACCGAGAAGAAATTGTGACAAAAGTATTGACGTGAGTACTCCCTCACCCTATAATTTA
>NZ_JAAGPB010000307.1:0-10523 GCF_017104585.1 Burkholderia sp. Ac-20392 | reverse complement strand
CTGCGCGCCGCGTCGCGCGACGAATCCGACGCGCTGACCGACTACGCGACGCCGCTCGGCCTGCCCGCGATGCGCCAGCAGCTCGCCTGGCGGCTCGCGCAGCACGGCGTCCAGGCCGAACCCACGCAGATCATGCTGACCGACGGCGGCTCGCACGCGCTCGATCTCGTCTGCCGCCTGCTGCTGGAGCCGGGCGACACGGTCGTGCTCGACGATCCGTGCTACTTCAACTTCCAGGCGCTGCTGCGCGCGCACCGTGCGCGAATCGTCAGCGTCCCGTACACGCCGCACGGCCCCGATCTCGCGCGCTTCGAGCAGGTGCTCGCGGAGCATCGGCCGCGCCTGTACATCACCAACTCGGCGCTGCACAACCCGACCGGCGCGACACTCTCGGCGCCCGTCGCGCACCGGCTGTTGACGCTCGCGGCCGAGCATGGCCTGCTGATCGTCGAGGACGACATCTTCGCGGATTTCGAGAGCACGCCCGCGCCGCGCCTCGCGGCTTTCGACGGGTTGTCGCGGGTCGTGTCGATCGGCAGCTTCTCGAAGACGCTGTCGGCCGCGATCCGCTGCGGTTACGTCGCCGCGCGCCCGGAATGGATCGAGGCACTCGTCGACCTGAAGCTCGCGACGTCGTTCGGCCATGCGCAGATCGGTGCGAATGTCGTCCACCGGCTGCTCGTCGACGGCACGTACCGGCGCCACGTCGACAGCCTGCGCGCGCGCCTCGCGGATGCGATGGGCGAAACGCTTCGACGCGTCACGCGCGCCGGGCTCCGGATCTGGACGGAGCCGCGCGGCGGCCTGTTCGTATGGGCGGAATTGCCCGACGGGCTCGATGCCGCGCGTGTCGCGCGCCACGCGCTGGATCAGGATGTGGTGCTCGCGCCCGGCAACGTGTTCAGCGCGTCGCACGGCGCGACGTCGTACCTGCGCTTCAACGTGTCGCGCTGCAAAGGGCCGGCGGTGTTTGATGCGCTGGCGCGGGCGATGGAGGCGGTGCGTGTTGAAGAACGCAGTGGCATGCAGCCGGATGCGGGCAATCGTGCCCGCGCTCGGGAATACTGAAACGCCGCAATTGGGCAGACAATTTCGGAACGGATCGGTAATCTGCCTCCATCGTCTGCAGTCACGCGGACAGAAATCCGATAGAGCATGTCGCTCGGGACACCTCGTCTCGTAAATCGTACACGTCCAATAGACGAACATGCCTCGGTGAGCCGATAGTTTTCTCCCTCTTCCGGAGAACTATCGAATCAATGAGCGAAAACATCGACTCAAGCGACACCTCGCAACAAGAAGATTGCGATGAATGGATATGCGTCGGAACCACTTATACAAACACCACACCGGGCTCCATTCACGCGATCGAACTCGACATGGCGCAAATCTGCGAAAACATGTCGAACAAGAAGTTCAGGCAACTGATTGCACGGCTGCGCGATGCCGCAATTGCCCTGATTCGAGAGCGGATTCACGGTCTCGCGATTTGGGATCAGGAAGAACAGCACCGCGTCCAGACATGGTTCGGCAGATCAGACGACATAGTCCGACAAAGGCTGAACACCGGCTTACCCAAACTTCTGCGCGTCATGCAGGAACTGAAACCCGAGAATGTCATCCGGTGGGACGAGCAAACGCAGAGAAACATAACGTGCACCGTGTTTCCCGACAACGGAATCACGGATGCCGCGGTATGCAAACCCGACTCCCACCGGCGGATAATCGCGATCTATCCGCACTTCTGCACGCTTCCCGATGCTCGGCTTTCTACCAACTGCAAGCTGAAAGTCCTGATTCATGAATGCTCGCACTACATCGATACATTCAACTCGAACGACGAAATCTACGGGTTCGGCACCGGCCTGAAGTACTGGGCTCAGACACACCGGGATAAAGCGATCGACAACGCAGACAGCCTCGCCTGCTACGTTTCATTCTTCGACGACAGGATTCTGTGGTGACATTTCTTGCACGCGTGATAAGCATCCCGGTCTGGTTCTGCCTCTCGTTTTCGATGTCGTCCACGGCTTGTACCGTTTCCGAAGACATGCTTGACAGCGTTCCGCTCAATTCCGACGCGATCCCTAACGAGGATCGCGTCAAGATTGCGGAAATGGTCATTCGCGCGCGTCGATGGCCGGACGCAGAGATTCAAGGCATCGTCACTGCCGGCGCCCACATCGGGGAAGCCGATCCACAGGCGCTTGCGTTGCGACGAGCGGCGAACCTGAAGGAATATTTGATACAGCTCGGCGTCAAGAACGAGAACATCTGGTCGGACACCCACATCATCTCGAAACCGTATCCGAAAGACAGCGCCGGTTACGAAGGTTATCTTCAGATCGGACTGACACTGGTGCCGCTTTGCAATGACGGATGTCGGCGCCTGTGCGGCGATCCGCGTACCACACCGACATCCAGAGCCCTTCACTGAGGTAGTCCGCAACTAAACGGCATCGCGATCGCGTCGCGTCGGCGACCGAGTGACCCGAACCTCTTGCACCTCCCCGCCGCCTGCCTCACACCTCCCCCGCGTGCGCCCTTGCCCGCACTTCCGCAAACGACGTATCGACGAGCAGGCGCCCCGTATCGAACACCGTTTCCAGCGCCTCCTCCCACTCGCCTTCCAGCATCCGGTCGTCCCACGCAGCGGGCAACGTCGTCGTCCGATACTCACCGGTGCGGAAACTGCGCAGCAGCGTGAGCCGCCCCTTCTTCGAGCGCTTGCCCTGATCGGTGACCGGATCCTTGCAGACGTCGTGCCACACGCCGTCGCGCCGGATCGCCGAGCACTTCATCGCAAAGCGCTGCGTATCGCGGTTCACCTGCTGCAGCAGCCCGCCGCCCATGCCGAACACGACGTTGCCGGCCGCATAGCCGGCGTCGTCGAGCGCGGACAGAATCGCTTCGATCGACAGCTCGTCGACACCATCGCCCTGGATCACGCGCACCCGATTCAGCACGCGCCGCCCCTTGCTGTTCACGGTCGAGCCGAACGACTTGTCGAGCGCGCGCACGGTCTGCAGCACGATCGCCACGGGGTCGCCCGAATCGGGACGCACGACCAGCGTCGCGCCCGAATCGAGCACGGCCTGCCGAAGCTCGCCGCCCCACAGCTCGAGTGCGGCGAACAGATCGTAGGAGTCCGACACGACCGATACGATTGCCCCAGGCAGGCCAAAGCGGCGAATCATGTTCCGGTACGCATCGGCTTCGTGTTCGCGACCCCACGACGTGATCGTGCTGTGTTCGGCCGCCGGCACCGAGTATGCGGCCATCGGCTCGCGATAGAAGCGGTTCGCGGCCAGCACGCCGAGCACCGTGTCCGAGCCCATGAAGTTCACGAGGTGCGCAGCACCGCCGATCGCGGCCGACTCCGCACTCGACACGCCGCGCGCGCCGAAGTCGTGCAGCTTGAACGGCAGTTGCGCGAGATCGTCGTCGGTCTTTTCGAGGAAGCGGCGGATCGTCTGCCGCAGATGCCAGCTGCGCGTCGCGACCGTCACCGGATACCACACGCGCAGCAGCATCGTCTCGAGATACGACGCGAGCCAGAACACCTGCGGGTCGTCGCATTCGACCGTCATCAGCACGTTGTGCGCCGGCACGACCGAGCCTTCGGGCACCGCGCGGATCTTCACCGGCAGGTAGCCGTCGTAGCGTTCGACGATGTAGCGCCACCCCGCTTCGTTGAACGGCTCGCCGTGCACCGTGAAGAAATCGCGCGCTTCGTCGATCATCGCGTGCGTGACCGGCTTGCACAGATATTCCTTCAGCAGCATCTGCAGGCCGAAGAACACCGTGCGGTCGTAGCGGCCGCCGCGCGATTCGACGTACGAGAACATCGCCGATGCGTCGGGCGGATATTGCAGGAAGTGGGAAGCCTTGTACGAATCCGTGTTGAAGATCGGATTGGCGAGAACCGCGGCAAAGCCGCCGAGATCGTTTTGCATGGCTAGAGCTCCTCTAGGCCGTTGAAGTGCCGCCGCGTCTGTCGCGGCGGACGGAATGCGGGGAATCAGCGGATCACAGCTTCCCCAGGAAGTGATACGCGATGTCGAAGTGATCCTCGAACATCACGCCGCGCATCTGCGCGAACTCGTTGAGCGGCACCCAGCGCGCCTTGTCGGCATCGTCGCTGCCCTTCACGCGCGGCAGCTCGCCGGTCGGGAAGTTGAACAGGCACGCATGCGTGATCGTGCGGCCGCGCAGCGAGCGCGTCGGGTGATCGAACACCTGGCGATCCTTGATCGAGCCGCGCAGTACGGGCTCCGGCAGCTTCAGGCCGGTTTCTTCGCGCAGCTCGCGGATACAGGCCGCGTCGAGCCGCTCGTCCTGGTTCACGAACCCGCCCGGCAGCGCCCACAGGCCGCGGCCCGGCTCGCTGCGGCGGCGCACGAGCAGGATATGACCCGAGTGCACGACCACCGCGTCGACCGTCACGAACGTGACCGGATACGGCGCCGCCGCCCACGCCTTGTGATACCCGGCGATGAATTCGGCTTCCGACTTCAGTTGCGCGAATTCCGGCTGCGTGCGGAAACGCTCGAGCCAGCCGAACACGGGTTCCGGCACGGCCCACTGCACGAAGCTGTTGGGGCGTTCGGCGAAATACTGGTCGCGGATCTCGGTAGCGGAAATGTCTTCCGTCGCGTCGACGTCGACGAGCTCCCATTGCGGGAACATCCGCAGGTAATACGACGTGGCGTCCTTCTCGTGGCCGATCAGCCCGACCTTGCGCTGCGCGATATCGCCGAGCGCGGACGCGACGGCGTCCTGCACCCAGCGCACCCAGTCGCCGTCGTTGTAGGTCGAATCCTGCAACGGCGCGATGGTGACGCGGTCGCGCTCGGACGCGTCGAGCAGCGAAGCCAGCATCTGGCGGCGCTCGTCGAACGAGAACGGATCTTTTATGGTGCGGGGCTTGTCGGTCGATCCGATCAGCACGCACACGCGCTCGGCCCGGCTCAGTGCCGACTTCAGCACATTCAGGTGACCACGATGCGGAGGCTGGAAACGACCAATGAAAACGAGCGCGTCGAAGCGCCGGTTCTGTTGCGTACTCATGAGGCTCCCTCAAGAGATTGAAACGCTTCGGGTCTTTCCCGAAGGGTTGAAACGAATCCTAGGGGAAATCCCGGGGTGCGTCAATCGAGCCCGTTCGAGCCCCTCCTCGACTTGACCAAGTCTGAAGAAATGCGCGGCATTGGCGGGTTACACTCGATTTCATCCCAATCCGCGCCTTTGCGCCCGCCATCATGAGGATCTCAGTCAGCCGGACCGTCGGCGTCGATCGCAGACGCCTCTTCACGTGGTCGCAGGATTACGCGCGGCGGCTCGTGTGGGACAGCTTCCTCACCGACGCCTATCTGCTCGATGGCATGACGGCCGACGTCGGCGTCGATGCGTTCTGCCGCAGCCAGTCGGGCGCGACGATGGTGTCGCGCTACATCTCGTACCGTCCGCCGCAGGTCGCCGCCGTCGAAATGGTCGACGGGCCGAAAGTGCTCGAACGCTTCAGCGGCAGCTGGAACTTCACCGAGCACACGCCCGGCACGACCGAGGTGAAATTCACCTACCACTTCCGCGTCCAGCCGGCCTGGCTGCGCTGGCTGCTCGAACCGCTGATCGGCGCGTTCTATCTCGTGCAGACGCGCCGGCGTCTCGATTCGTTCAAGCGCTGGGCCGAAGCCGAAGCGCTGCCGCACTGATCATCGCTGCCGCGGGCCGCGCGCCCGCACGGCCCGGCTTGCCCGCGCCACCTCCTCCCGAAAGTGTTCGAACGCGCCACCGCCGCGCCGTCGGGCATTCACCGCACATTTGCCAGATTCGCCGAACCCGGGGAAACTACGGGCGGCCGTCACCCTGACGGCGGGCCCCGACCGAGAGAACGGGGCACACCTCCCTGCAACGGCTACGACACGAACTCAATCCGATGAGCCTGATATCCCGATTCTTTGGCCGCAAAGAAGAACCCGAAAACCCCGTCGCGCTGGTCGCGGCACCCGACGTCGAGAATCCGCTGAGCGTGACGGTCGTCTTCGACGGTCCGCTGCAGGTCGATATCGCCGCGCTGACGGCCGCGCTGCGCGCGTACCACCCGAGCATGAAGCAGGCGCGCGTCGAAACCGAGCCGACGCTGGAGCAGGTATTCGGGCTCGCCGGCTGGGGCAACCACGTTGTCCGGCTGGTCGGCTTCGACGCGCCCTATCCGTCCGAGGCACTGGAAACGTGTGTCGCACCGGCCCACTACGGGCAGGACCTGAAGCAGCAGGTGCGTGCGAGCCGCAGCCACGTGATCCTCTACTACGCCGGACACGAAGCGAATCCGCTCGACCAGTATGTCGCGCTGGCGGCCGTCGCTGGCGCGCTGGCCGAACAGAACGGCCTCGCGGTGCTGAACGAGCACGCGCACACGTCGCTGCCGGCCGGTGTCTTCAATGCGAAGGAACTCGGCGAGGAAAGCCTCGAAGTGCTGCGGGATATCCCGCTGAACCTGTTCTTCTGCGGCTTCGTGAAATACGAAGTCGAAGGCGTCAACGGCGTGTGGATGCGCACCTATGGCGCCGACGTGTTCGGCCTGCCCGATTTCGCCGCGCTCGCGGAAGGCCATCACGAGGGCGAACGCTACTCGGGCATCTTCAACAACGTGATGCATTACCTGCTGGAAAGCGGTGCGCGCATGCACGCGGGCGAAACGATGCAGATCGGCGCGGAAACGTTCATGAAGCTGCGCGAGCCGCTCGAGCACGAGTATTACCTGCAGGGGCCGGCGCCGGTGCTGGTGGCCGAGCTGATTTCGGCGGACGAAATCAATCGCTGATTTCACCCCGTCGTATCTTGCTGCACGGCGTACCGGTTCAAGGCTTTGCGAACCGCGTGCGCCGCTGCGTCACGTGACGGCGGTGTGATAGCCGCCACTCGAACCCGATGAGGAGCCATCCGTGTTCGGTATTCGCCTGGGTCTCACGCTGGCCGCCATCGGCCTCTCGTTGTCGGCCCATGCCGACAGCATCGACTGCTCGCGTGCAAAGACACGCACCGACCGCCTGATCTGCAGCGACAAGGCCCTCGTATCGGCCGACAGCGCATTGTCGAGCGCTTTCTACGATGCAGTCGGCATCGCCGACGACCAGCAAGCGGTCATCCAGTCGCAACGCGCATGGCTCAAGCAGCGCGATGCGTGCGGCGATGCAGCCTGCGTCGCAGCGGCCTACCGCGACCGTACGGCGGCGCTGAAGCAGGTGAAACACGCAGGCTGGAAAACCTATCGCGACCCGGCGCTCGGCATCTCGTTCGAGTACCTCGGGAACCGCCAGATCAAGAAGCCGTGCCCTGAAATCGGCGGCGACCGCTGCGTCGCAGTCGTCGGCCGCAACATGACGAACAGCAACTATTTCATCGCGTTCGAGATCGTCGATGGCGCGCTCGAACCCGTTGCGAAAAAGGAAGCCGGTTTCGAGCCGCAGGACGACGGTAAATGGATGTCGACGTATGGTCGCGGCACGCCGCAAGAGGTCGAACGCTTCTCCGGCGCAGGATGGCACGGCATGCGCGCGACGATCACGTGCGGCATCAGCGATCCGGAAACCGGCTTCCACGCAGCCGGCGGCGAATGCTACTGGGCGGTGCTGAGCAACGGCAAGCGCGCGGCCGTCGCGAATACGCAGGGTATCGTCGGCACGGACGACGCGACGCTGCACAGCGTGTCGTCGTTCCGGTTCGACCGGTAGAGGGAGCGGCGCGACGCTCGACCGCCCGGGCACGAACAGACGCGTAATACGCTATCGCAATGAAGCCTCGGCGGCGGCGTATCGCCAATGCAGGCAACGATGAAAGCGCACCTTCCGGCCCGATCCGCACCCGCCGCGCCGTTCAACCCGCCGGCATACTAACGCGCACCGTCCCCACGCAACGGGAACGTCTCCGCACCCGCATCGCGGCGCAACGTGACTTCCGCACCGGTCAGCCATCCTGACGATTTCAGGATCGGGCGCGCCACCGCATACAACCGGTCGGCGCTGGCGCCATACAGGTACAGATAACCGTCGTTGCCGTCGCGATGCAGCTCGGTCTCACCCAGTTCGCCGGCCCCTGCCTGCTTCACCGCGCGATCCAGTCGTTGCTCCAGCGCGTGAAGGCGCGCCTTGTCCTTCTCGTAGTAATCGAAATGCACCATCACGACCAGCCCGGGCGGCTTCGGCGGCACATCGGCGGCCGCGTTGCCGGCAAGCAGCACCCAGCCGAGCAACGCGGCAAACCGGATTCCGTTACGCATATCGGTAAAAGAGGTGGATCGCCCGCTCACGTCGGCGCGCCGCCGCGCGCGACCTGCTGCCGGACTTGCGCCTGCGTGCCGAGCGCCGCGGCGATCGCATCGACCGCATCGGCCGCACGCGCCGCGCCGCACATGAACGCGTCGACGGCCGCGAAGCGATGCTCGGGCCACGTGTGGATCGTGATGTGCGATTCGGCGAGCAGCACGACGCCCGTCACGCCATGCTCGCCGCCGAAATGATGGAAATGCGCGCCGATCACGCGTGCACCCGCCTGCTGCGCCGCTTCGGTGAGGATCGACTCGAGCCGGGCGGCATCGCGCAGCAACGCCGCGTCGATGCCTGCCAGGTCCGCCAGCACGTGTGAGCCGAATGTCGCGCGCGGTGATGCGATCTCGTCGCGCGCGGTCATTTGTGCGACCCGTACGACGAGTAGCCGCTGCGGGCCGACGAGCTGCCCCAGCCACTGCCGCCCGAACCGCTGCCACCGATCGATGCGCAGCTGAACAGCGTGACGACGATCAGGCCGTAGATGCCGTAGAGGATGTACCGGATCACGCGTTGCCCCCGTCCGATGCAAAACTCTTCCACAGCCACTCAGGCAGCCACAGCACCAGCAGGCCGACCAGCACGTAGACGGAACGGCCGCTGAACGAGAACAGCGAGCCCATGTTCAGGATCACGAGCAACGCGCTGAACACGAGCGGCAGCGGCGCGAAGCTGTGCGGCCCCTTCCTGCCGAACAGACCCGTCGACACGGTGGCGCCCGTTGCCGTCGCAGCCGCAGCCGTCGCGAGCGCCGGCGTGCCGAAGCGTTCGGCAAGCGTGCTGCCCGACAGCGGCCGCGCGCGCGACCAGACGATCTCCGCGTCGCTGCGCTCGCGCGTCAGCTTGTCCTTCTGCCAGCCGTAGTCGATGATCGACGTGCGATCGCCGACCTGCACGCGCCAGTTGAACGCACCGACCACGTAGACGACCTCCGAGTCGTATTCCTCGCGCAGGCGGTAAGTCTTGTCGCCGTCGGTCACGTTGGCATCGCTGCCGATCGTCGGCCATTGGTCGAGCACCTGCACGCGCTCCCAGCGCCCTTCGCTCTGCACGAGCCACAGGAACCCGCGCTTCGGGTTCAGCAGCAGGTATTCGTCCCACGTCTCCTCGTCGTCCGGCACGCGGCAACGCATCATCCCGATCACCGTGTACTTCACACCATCGAACGTGCCGACCGCGCCGAGCTCCAGCGCCCCCTTCACCGCTTCGAGCTTGCGCTGCGCCGCGAACACGGTCTGCTGCTCGGCCGTGCACTGCACGCCCGCATGGCAACTGCCGCACACCACGTAGTCGGCGACGTTCGGCGCGTACGACAGCGGCGCGCCGCAGCTCGGGCACGCGAACGGCACCATCTCCGCGCCGCGCTTCTCGCGCGTATCGTTTTCGGTATCGCGCAGCCCGGTGAACGCGAGCGCATCGAACTCGAGGGCTTCGCCCGTATAGACGGCCGGGCTCCCGCCGTTCGAATCGGCGTCGGAATAATCGTAGGTCGCGAATGCGTTGCCGGTGCGCAGGTCGACGACGCGCGCCTCCCAGCCGGCATCGACGCGGAACGGCAACTCACCGTCGCCGCCCGTGCAGCGCGCGGTGCGCACGTCCGATACGAGAAACGCGCGGCCGCCGTGGTCGATCCGCATGCCCGGTTCCAGCGTGCCGAACGCGGGCCACGCGCCGCCGGACGCATCGTCGGGCTCGCGCACCGTGATCGCATACTGGCCCGACGCATCCGACAGCCAGCCGAACGTGCCGTCGTCGAACACGACGTACCACTCGCTCCACGCGCCGGCGTCGTAGGTCATCTGGATGCGCCCGAGCACCGTGAACGTACGCTTGTCGTAGCGCCCGGCCGCGCCGATCTGGATCGGCGACGCGTCGTCGAGCACCGCGGCCAGTTCGCCGATACGTTCGACGTCGGTGCCACGCTTGAGCAGCGTGCTGCGGCAGAACGCGCAGACGGCCATCACCGCCGCCGCCGAGTGAAACTCGACCGGCGCGCCGCACTGGGGGCACGAGGTACTGAACATGCTCGACGCTTACCGGGTGAGCTTCGCGAGGATCTCGGCCTTCGCGCGCGAATATTCGTCTTCGGTCACAAGGCCCTTATCGAACAGCGCCTTCAACTGTTCGAGCCGCTGCACGTAATCGGTGCCTTCCGCCGGCGCGGCAGGCTGCGCGGCGGCCACCGGCGCCGCGGCG
>NZ_JAAGPB010000306.1:0-10384 GCF_017104585.1 Burkholderia sp. Ac-20392 | reverse complement strand
GGCGTGCGCTACCGCGCGGGCGGCGCCGGCGCCCCCGAGCGCGAAGTGCGCGCGAACCGCGAAGTCATCGTCGCCGCCGGTGCGCTGAACACGCCCCGCCTGCTGCAGATCTCGGGCATCGGCGACAGCGCGCATCTGCGCGCCATCGGCGTGCAGACACGCGTCGACCTGCCCGGCGTCGGCGCCAACCTGGTCGATCACTTCAACCTGCGCGTCGCCGTCCGGGTCAAGGACGTCGCCACCCTCAACGAACGCGGCCGCGGCCTGCCGCTGGCCGGCGAGATCGCGAAGTACTGCCTCGGCCGGCCCAGCATCCTGAGCATGGGCCCGGTACCGATGCGCTTTTTCTTTCGCTCCGCACCCGCGTTGTCGCGGCCCGACCTGCAGGTGTCGTTCACGCCGGGCAGCTATCAGGAAGGGCTGCCCGGCCTGCTCGATCACTATCCGGGCATGACGCTCGGCGGCCACAAGCAGCGTCCCGACAGTCGCGGCTGGGTCAAGGCGCGTTCGGCCAGCATCGACGAACTGCCCGAGGTGCAGCCCAACTACCTGACCGACGAATCGGACCAGCGCGCGATGGTGGCCGTGGTGAAGATGGCGCGCGCCGTCTTGCAGGCCCGGCCGTTCGCCCCGTATTACGTCGACGAAATATTCCCCGGCAACGACGTGCGCACCGACGACGAGATTCTCGCGTTCGCACGCCAGCGCGGCGGCACCGTCTATCACCACAACGGCACCGCGCGCATGGGGCCCGACAGCGACCCGATGGCCGTGGTCGATGCGCGGCTGCGCGTGCGCGGCGTACAGGGCCTGCGGGTGGCCGATGCGTCGGTCATGCCGTCGCCGATCTCGGGCGCGACCAACGCGGCCACCATCATGATCGGCGAGAAGGCCGCCGACATGCTGGTACAGGACGCGAAAGCGACGGCCAGGGTGTGACGCGTCAACCGACGGATGCGTGGCGCCCGGATCGGGTACACGTGAGATTGGCGGCCGATGCGGTGGTGCGTGCGGTGCCGATTCCCTGCCAGAACGGCCACACACCGCACGTCCACGCTTGAATGAGCGCGCCCACGGGACGCGAAATCGTCATGCCCAGGCCATTGCCGGGACGTCGAGCCGGCTTGACCTGAAATGCGGAAGCAGGCTCGATACGCGCCGGCTTGCGCTGACGGATCGATGCCTGCTTCCGTGCCGCATCGATGCGGCGGTCCGCTGAATCAGCCGACCTTGCCGCGCGGCGGATCGGCAAGCGAAACGCGTTGGCGGCGACGCCACCAGAACGCGACGCCCAGCACCGCGATCAGCACGACAAGCACCGCGCCCGGCAGGATCAGCGGCCGGACCCGCACGAGCAGCGGAACGGGGCCGCCGCTGCGCGCGACGGCAACGTCGCCTGCGGTGACGGTCACGTCCGGATTGCCGTACTGCGCGAGCACGTAGTTCGCGATGGCAGCGACCTGGTCGTCCTTGAGCGGCTGGACATAGGAGTCCTCGCCAAAAGACGGCATCAGCACGTGCTCGCCGCCCGCCTCGCGATCGACGCCGTACAGGATCGCCGCAATCAGGTTCGACGGATTGCGCGAGCCCGTGGCGGTGTTGTTCGACAGCGACGGATACGCCTGGCTCGGGCTGCCCTTGCCGTTCGCCTGGTGACAACTCGCGCAGTAGCCGCTGAATAGCGCCGCGCCCGTCGTCAGCGTGCCGTTCGCGTTCAGCGGGGACGCGCCGCGCAACGTCGCTTCGCTGCTGACCGCGCGCCCGTACGAGAATGCCGGCGCCGATTCGCTTTCGTCGCGAATCGGCTTCGTGCTGCGCAGATACGAGACGATCGATTTCAGGTCCGCGTCCGACAGATACTGCAGGCTGTTCTGCACGGCCTCCGCCATCGGGCCGGCCGCCTGGTTCTTGCCGGGTGCGCGGCCGGTCTTCAGGTACGACACCAGCTCGGCGTCGCTCCACGCGCCGATGCCGCTCACCGGATCCGACGTGATGTTCGGCGCGTACCACGCGCCGAGCTGCGCGCCGCCCAGGTTGCGGCCGAAGTCCTCGGCCATCAGTGCGTTGCGCGGCGTGTGGCACGCGCTGCAGTGCGCCAGCACGTTGGTCAGGTACGCGCCGCGATTCCACTGCGCATCGTGGGCCGGATCCGCTTCGAAACGCTTGTTCGACAGGAACAGCATGTTCCATCCCGACATCGCCATGCGCATGCCGAACGGGAACGGCAGGCTCGTGGCGGGCGCGGCTTCGTCGACCGGCTTCACCGCATGCATGAAGTAACTGTAAAGCGCGTGCACGTCGTCATCGCTGAGGCCGCTGTACGACGTATAGGGCATCGCCGGATACAGGTACGCGCCATCCGCGCGCACGCCTTCGCGCAGCGCACGGGCGAACTGCACCTCGGTGTAGTTGCCGATGCCGGCCGTCTTCGACGGCGTGATGTTGCTCGAATAGATCTGCCCCATCGGCGACGCGATGCCGTACCCGCCCGCGAACGGCTTGCCGCCGTCGAGCGCCGTATGGCACGCCATGCAGTCCGCCGCGATCGCGAGCTGATGGCCCTTTTCGACCAGCGCGACGTCGGCCGACGTCGAAGCCGTGCCGGCCGGCGCATCCTGCGCGAACGCGGATGCGCTGCCGACGAGCGCGAGCAGGCCGGCCGCGATGGCCGTGCGATACGCGGTGCCGCGCCGCGCGCGACGGTGTCGTTGAATCGTATGTGTCATCGCATCAACCCTTCGCGAGGCTCGCGGAAATCGAATCCGCGGCCTTCAGGCCAAGGGCCGCCATCGACAGCGTCGTGTTGACGACGGACGCCGACGGCATCGCGCCACCGCCCGGCAGCCACAGGTTCGCATGGTCGTGCGCGCGGCAGTCGCCGTCGACGACCGAGTTCTTCGGATCCGCGCCCATGATGGTGCCGCCCATGATGTGATTGTTCGCGTTCAGCGTCTTCGTGATGTCGAATTCGACCGCGTCGAACAGCGTGCCGATGTGCGACAGCTGCTTGCACGCCGCGTCGTAGCCGCGCCGCACGTAGTCACCGACGTCGTAGTGGATGTCCGGGCAGGCGAGGCCGAGCGGATCGACGCGCGTCTTGCTGAGCGTCAGGCGGTTGTTCGGGTCGGGCAGCGGTTCGAGGCTGATCGACAGGTCCACGCCGTAGATCGCGCGCCGCCGGATTTCCTCGTCGAGTGCCTTGCCGACCAGGCCGAGCTTCAGCGCCTGTTGCGTCGCCGGCCCGACGCGCGAGATGTTGTTCAGGATCATCTTGTTCGCCGAATACTGCCCGCGGAAATCGCCGTCGCGCGGACCGACGATACAGCTGCTCTGCGCGGGGCCGCGGCCGAGCCACATCGGCTCGTTCGCGAGGAACGTGCAGTGGAAGCCCGAGTGATCCATCATGTTGCGGCCGACCTGGTCCGAGCCGTTCGCGATGCCGTGCGGATTGCGCTCGTTCGCGGCCAGAAGCAGCAGGCGCGGGGTCTCGATGCCGTTGCAGGCGAGCACGAACCGCTTGCCGCTGGCCTTGTGCGACTTGTGCGACGCGTCGTACCAGTGCACGGCCGTCACGCGATTGTTCGCATCGGTGTCGATCTTGTAGACGACCGATTCGGCGAGCACCTTCGCGCCCTTGCGCTCCGCGCGCTCGATGTGATGGATGCCGCTGTACATGGCGCCGATCGGGCAGATCGGCTGGCAGTTGTTGTTGCCGCAGCAGGTCGGGCGGCCATGCCACGGCCGCGTGCTGCGCGCCTGCGGAATCGGGATCGACCGGTAGCCGTGCGCGTTGACGATTTCGGCGAAGCGCCGGTCGCCATGCCCCCACGGCACCATGTCCATCGGATACGGGCGGCTGCGTTGCGACGGCGACTGCATCGCCGGGTCGCTCGGTCCGGCCACGCCCATCTCTTCTTCCGCACGACAGTAATACGGCTCGAGATCGTCATAGGAAATCGGCCAGTCGCGGCCGACGCCATACGTCGACTGCATCCGGAAATCGACCGGCAGGTGCCGCCAGCTCGAGGCGGCCCAGTGCCAGGTCGTGCCGCCGACCGTGCGCAGGTAGCCCTGCTGGAAGCTCTGGCCGTCCGGACCGCTCAGGCCGACGTAGTTGTTCTTCGGAAAATACAGCGGGGCCGGCGCATTCGGCGCCTGCGGGTAGAGCCCCTGGAAGTCGGACCCGACGCGATTGTCGAAAGGCATGTTGCGCCAGTTCTCGACCGCCTGCGCACGCTCGATGCGCAGGCCCGATTCGAGGATCAGCACCGAATGGCCCTGGCTGACCAGCTGGTCCGCGATCAAGCCGCCCACCACGCCGGATCCCACGATCACGACGTCGGCCGACACGTCGCCGTTCGATTCAAATACAGGAGTTTTCATGAGATTCAGGCGTGCTTTTGCGGGTGCTGTGAAGTGGCTGGCGCCACCATCTTGCGCGGCGGCGCGACATCGGCCGGCGGCGGTTCGGCGGTCCACCACAGCGGGCCGTTCGAGCAATAGGTCGGCGCGCTCATCCCGTCGTGGACGGTGTCGTACATCAGCGCATCGGCATAGGTCACCATCACGGCCTTCTGGCCATGACCGACGGTGCCCGTGTACCACGCGGCGACGATCGCGAGCGCGGTGTCGTGAAGGCCGGCGCTGTCGGCATCGGCCAGCAGCTGGGCCGGGGTCTGCCCGGCGCGAACGCGTTGCGCCAGCGCGGCCGCACGCGCGGCAAAACCGGCGTCGGTGCGATGGAACGCGTCGACGAGCCGCCTGGCCGTCATCGGGTCGAGATTCGCGTGGCCTGTCAGGGCGCTCGACAGCGCGAGAAAGGTCTTGGCGTCGAGCGACGGCTGCTGCGCGAATGCAAGGCCGGGGGCGGCAGTGAACAGCCCGACCTGCGTCAGGGCTGCCGCCATCACTTTCAGGGCCGCTCTCCGGGTAATGCCGGCGCGCGCGACGACGCGCGTTTCATGATCGTATGGGGACATGTCGTTTTCGTCTTTTTGGCGAGCGGTTGCTCGCAGGCTTTCTTGCTTCCAAATATTCCGCGATGGGAGTCGCTCCGCGCCGAAACGACGGAATGCCTCCCCCACGACTTGTGCACAACCCGTCCGAAAGCACCGGCAAACGACCATGACCGGCTGAACCAAGTATTGCACACGCCATGCGACGCAAATTTTTAACGGCTCAAACTGCACATAATCCGGGACAGGATTATGGAACCGGTTCCATTTTTGAATGAAGTAACCGGTTCAAATTGTCATCGCAGGGGGGGAGTGTAGCGATATCGCTCGAATCGCGTATTTTCGCGACCGGGTCGAGTCACCCATCCCTTCTGAAACGGGACGAATCCGCCGGACCGTGGTCGGTTCCGGATACACGCAAAACCCGATGAAATAAAAACGTCAGGTTTATATTATTTATTTGAAAGAATAATCATCCCCCGGACAGCTTGCCTGTTGCGCCGCGCTTTACCGGATGGCCGCCGCGCCCGCGGCCGCGATCACGCTATCCTGCACCCCCGCGCCACCACTGGTCCCGATCGCGCCGATCAGCTGCCCGCCAACCACGATCGGGATGCCGCCCTCTCCGGCGAGAATGCCCGGGATGCTGAGGTTGCCGGTCGCCCCGTTGTTGATCGCGTTCTGCATGTCCTTGGTCTGTCGGCGGAAGCGCACCGACGCCCGCGCCTTGGCTTCCGCAATTTCGGTGGAGGCGAGTTGCGTTCCATCCATCTTGTCGCACGAGACCAGATTCCCGCCGCTGTCGACGACGACGATCGCGTATTTCCAGTTGCGGCGTCGCGCTTCTGATTCGGCTGCCGCAATGGCCGTGCGCGCCTGTGCCAACGTAATGGGCGCACCGTAGGGGATGTCATACGGGAGTTGTTCGGGAATCGATGCGGGCGCCGGAGATTGTGCGGCCGCATGGGCCGTGAAAAATGCGGCTGCCACGATGAAGAGTCGGGATGGCTTCGAAAACATGAGAGACGGCTCCATAAAGGCTCGATGAGGCTGATTCGCCCGGCGAACGGTTGATCTTGCTGGTGACGCAAACTTGACGTGTCGTCAGTACGGCCATTGCACGCGCCTCCATTGGACATGGCAGTTGAGCGTCAGGTCATGACGCAGGCACGTGATGGAGGTTGGAATATGACGCCAGCCGCGCAAGACGGCCGCGGTGGAGGTGATTCCGGGAAACAGCAGGAACGTGTGCAACGACGTTTTTTGATTGCGACAGTCCCGGATACTATCCGAGCGCGAGCAGCGGTGCGCCGGAGACCCCGGGCGCAATCCATCGTCAGCTCGCCTTTTGACCGCCTGTTTCCATGCATGGAATTTCATCGACGACGACTACGAGGAAATCGAATGCACGGATACGGTCCCGTCGATGGCGTGGCCGTAACGGCGGTCGATGAGCCGCCCCGCCGGCCCGGTCAGACGCCTTCGACCAGCACGGCGCGATAGCGTGCGCCCTTGAAGCGATGCTGAACGACGGCCTGGTATGCCGGGCTGTCATACCACGCGTGCGCGGCGTCCCTGGACGGAAACTCGACGATCACCACCCCTTCCGGGCCGTCGCCCTCGAGCGTTTCCTGCGGGCCATACGCGGCCAGCACCTTCAACGGGTGGCCGGCGAGCGTCGCGCCAACCTGGTCCTGGTAGCGGTCGAGTTCCTGCTGATCCTGCGTGCTTTCACGCGTGAAGACGATATAGGTCGCCACGATTGCACTCCTGTTGCGGTTCGAGAATGATGGGACGATCCGGCGATCGTCCGTCGGGGAACGGCATTCATCGTAACCATCGGGCGCGCTTTCTCGTATCCCCCGCGATTCCAACTGTGTTTTCGAGCCGGATTAACAATGGATGTTGTCGGGCGGAAACCGCTCGAGATGGACGGCCGCATCCTTCACACGCGCGGACATCGCGTCGTAGAACATCACGACCTCCGCATTCGGCCTGGCCGCACGGTTGATTCATCACTCGTGCGACGTCGTCGCATTCCAGCGATCGGGAAACGATTCGAGTTTCTCGAAACCGTCCGGCAAGCGGCTCGAATCGCGCAATACGTCGTCGGTCATCGTGCTTCTCCTGTTCTGGATCGGGAGGCTGCGGCCAGGTGCTGGCGGCAGTTCGCCTCGTCGTTATTCAGCGCGCGTTCCACCCCTAAACATTCCGTACTTCGAAACATTTTCCCGATCTTCAGATTGGTGCAACACGATCACCATCGATTTATCCGCGATCCCGGCCGAACCGTTTACCTCACAAATGATGTGATTGGCCAATAAAGACCGCCCTCTCCATTCGGTCAGAGCCGAGCGCAGGCTTTCCGTTTGACTCGGCGTGACCCGACCGTTCGCGTACCGACACCGATCATCTCCAGCCGGATTTCCCGCCATGCCACGTTTGCCGGACAAGCCGCATTGCCACACGCCCCCGGGCCATGCCAGCCGCGCTTAATGGATAACACTCATGGCACTTCACTTTCGATCCCGCCAAACTACCTAACGATAGTTTGATAAAAGAGCGCTGACGCATCTCGCGGCCGGCCGCCCCGACCGGGCGGAGACACGCCGTGCAACCGTGCAGGCGCCTGATCGACGCGATTCAGCGCCGCCCGCGTCGTGCGCGGCGACGGTTTCGTCGAACGATTTCCACAGCAACCGAACGACCGTATTGGAGAAATGATGAGGAATGCCATGAATGACACCCCGCCCGTCGGCGGCCTGAACGAAGCGCTAGCAGGACGAACCTCCGTCCAGACCGGGCAGGACAGCCTCCGGTCGTGGTACATCCTGGTCATTCTCACGTTCGCGTATTCGCTCGCCTACATCGACCGCCAGCTTCTCAACCTGCTCGTCGACCCGATCCGCCATTCGCTCGCCATCTCCGACACCCAGCTCAGCCTCGTCCAGGGTGTCGCGTTCATTTCCGCGTACCTGATCGCATCGCCGCTGTTCGGCCGGCTCGTCGACGTGACCAACCGGCGCAACATCCTGCTGGTCGGCATCTGCCTGTGGTGCATCTTCACTGCCCTGTGCGGCAAGGCCACGACGTTCCAGGGTTTGTTCCTCGCGCGCTTTGGCGTCGGCGCCAGCGAAGCGTGCGTGTTTCCGATTGCGTTGTCGATGATCGCCGACTGCTTTTCGGCGAAACAGATGCCGCGCGCGATGAGCGTCTTCATCCTCGGCCCGATGCTCGGCGGCGGCCTCTCGCTCGTCGCCGGCGGCCTCGTCATCTCGTTCGCGCGTGACGTCCATCAGCAATTCCCGATGCTCGCCGGGTTCGAAACCTGGCAGCTCGCATTCGTGCTGATCGGGTTGCCGGGCATCCTGTTCGCGTTGCTGGTGTGGCTGACGGTGCGCGAGCCGGTACGCAGCAAGGTCATCAGCGGCAGCACCGACGAACGGCAGTATTCGACCCGCGATTCGGTCGCGTTTCTGTGGGCGCGGCGCGGGTTCTACGCACGGATCCTGTTCGGCGTCGGCACGCTCGCGATCGTCGTGCTCGGCATGCCGGCGTGGCTGCCGACCACCCTGATCCGTGCGCACGGGATGCCGGCGGCGCTGGTCGGCTTCCGCTTCGGCGCGCTGGTGGTCTGCTGCGGCACGGCCGGCGCGCTGGCCGGGCCGTGGGTCGTGCGCTGGTTCGAGCGGCGCGGCTACGAAGATGCGTCGCTGCGCACCGCCGCGTTCGCGATGATTCCGATGCTGCTCAGCTGCGCGAGCATTCCGTTTGCGCCGGGTGCGATCGGCACGCTGGTCGCGGCCGCCGTCACCGTCTTTTTCTTCACGCTGCCGACCGCGTGCATGGCCGCGTCGCTGCAGCTCGTCGCACCGAGCCGCATGCGCGGCCTGGTCGGCGCGCTCTACTCGTTCTTCGCGCAGCTGATCGGCTTCGGGCTCGGCCCGACGTTGATTGCGCTCGTCACCGATCGCGTGTTCGGCAACCCGAAGATGGTCGGCCAGTCGATCGGCATCGTCTGCACGATTGCCGCGGCGCTGGCCGCGTGGCTGCTGTTCACGTCGCTGCCGCACTATCGCCGGTTGCTGGCGGAGGAGCGTGGCGCGAACGCTGGCTGATGGTGTGGGATGCCGGTCAGGTCGATCGTCGAGCCGACCTGCCGGCCGGGGACGCGTTGCGCGCCCCGTGATTCCGGCGACGACATATGGCGTCGACCGCAGCCCCAAAAGAAAACACCCCTCAACGAGGGGTGCATGGGCCGGATCGCGGTGCACCCCCAGCCGCTTGCAAGCCAGCTGGGGGAAATCATCGCCCGGTACCGGGGCCGTCGAGTCGAAGCGACACGCTCACCCTACCCGCGCTTCGCCCTCGCGCTCGGCTTCCCCTTGGTCCGTACCCGTTCGGGCCAGCACCGGCTTGAGCGCCTGCCCGGTGTGGCTTGCGCTTACCTGCACGAGCGCTTCCGGCGGCGCCGCCGCGACGATCGTGCCGCCGCCCACGCCGCCTTCCGGACCGAGATCGATGATCCAGTCGGCTTCCGCGATCACGTCGAGGTCATGCTCGATCACGACGACGCTGTGCCCCGCATCGACGAGCCGGTGCAGCACGCGGATCAGCTTCGCGACGTCGGCCATGTGCAGGCCGACCGTCGGTTCGTCGAGCACGTACAGCGTGTGCGGCGCCTTCTGGCCGCGTCGCGTGATGTCGTCGCGCACCTTCGTCAGCTCGGTGACGAGCTTGATGCGCTGCGCCTCGCCGCCGGACAGCGTCGGCGACGGCTGGCCAAGCGTCAGGTAGCCAAGCCCGACATCCTTCATCAGCTGCAGCGGATGCGCGATGTTCGAGATCGGCGCGAAGAACTCCACCGCCTCGTCGATCTCCATCGTCAGCACGTCGCCGATGTTCCGGCCGCGCCACGTGACGGCGAGCGTCTCCGGGTTGAAGCGCTGCCCGTGGCACACGTCGCACGGCACCTTCACGTCGGGCAGGAAGCTCATCCCGATCGTGCGCACGCCTTGCCCTTCGCATGCAGGGCAGCGCCCGTCGCCGGTATTGAACGAGAAACGCGACGCCGTGTAGCCGCGCGCCCGCGCTTCCAGCGTATCGGCGAACAGCTTGCGGATCGTGTCCCACACGCCGATATAGGTGGCCGGACACGAGCGCGGCGTCTTGCCGATCGGCGTCTGGTCGACTTCCAGCACGCGATCGATCTGCTCCCAGCCGCTCAGCGACTCGCAGCCCTGCCACGCATGCGTGACGTTCAGCGACGGCCGCGGTGCGCTGCGCGCGAGCACGCTCGAACGGCGGTTGGTGGCCGGCGCGTCCTGCTGCATCTCTTATCATCCTCTTTTATCTTCTGCTTTTTTTCCTCTTTTTCGCTTCTGTTTTTTTCCTCTCTCTCTCTTCCTTCTCTCTCCTCTCTCCTCCTT
>NZ_JAAGPB010000305.1:0-10585 GCF_017104585.1 Burkholderia sp. Ac-20392 | reverse complement strand
GCCGACGCGCAGCGACAGCCCGTCGATCGGCAGACGCTCGACCGAGCCGCCCACTTCGAACTCGGCGTCGGTCCACTGCCAGCGGTTGAACACGTGCACGACGGCGCCGGTCGGCAGGCCAAGCGCATAGGCCTGCTTCGCGAGCTGTTCGAACGACAGCGGCTCGAGGCCGTCGGCGGTCAGCTTGCCGTCGACCCAGCGCGCGTCCTCGATGCGGATCGTGTACGGTGCCGCCTGGCCGCCGCCGAGGCCGCGCGTCCAGATCGACATCGCCGCCGGCCACAGGCCGTAGCGGAACACCGCGCGCGCGGCTTCGCGCGTGCTGTGCGTGAAGTAGTACGCGGAGTTCGTCGCGCTCGACGGCGACGCATAGTTCGGCGACCAGCGCGGGTTCGCGCTCAGGCGATCCTGGTCGGCCTGCGACATGATGTACGGATCGCCGCTGGTCTCGACCGGCAGGTCCGGCCATTCGGTCACGGCCACGCGCACTTCCGTGGCCGGACGGCCCAGCCATTTCGCGACCGCGACGGCCTGCGACGTCGACATCCCGGTGCCGATCTCGGCTGCCGTATGTTGCAGCGACACCTTGCCGTTCTCGTCGAATTCGACCTTCGCGAACGACGCTTCCGCGCCCGTGCCGAAATCCTTCTGCACGCAGGCGAAGCCGACGCCGTAGCGCTTGCCCGGGTTCGCGGCCTCGTATTCGGCCTTGCGCGCGGCACGGCGCGTCCACAGCGGATGCTGCTTCGAGCGCTCGAGCACCTCGTCGACGCGCAGCGCGCCGGCGGGAATCGCACCCTGCGTGTTCTTCATCCCCGAACGCAGCGCGTTGCGCAGGCGGAAATCGATCGGGTCGATGTTCAGCTGCGCGGCGATCTCGTCGACCGCCATCTCGGTCGCCGCCATGCTCTGCAGCGTGCCGTAGCCGCGCGCGGAGCCGGCATCGATCGCGCGCGACGCGATCGCGACTGCAGCCAGGTCGCTCTTCGGGAAGTAATAGATCGATTGCGCAGCCGTCGCACCCACCATCGCCACCGACGGCGAGAAGTTCGAGCGCCCGCCACCGTTCGCCTCGAAGTCGCCCTTGAACGACTGCAGCAGGCCCGTGTTGCGGTCGACCGCGATCCGGTAATGCATCTTGAACGCGTGACGCTTCAGCGACGTCTGGAACTGCTCGTAGCGGTCGTTCGCGAAACGCACCGGGCGGCCGTCCGCGTACAGCGCGCAGACGAGGCCGTAGAACGGCACGTTGAAGTGATCCTTGGAGCCGTAGCCGACCGTGTAGCACGGATGCACGAACAGTTTCTTCACCGGGAAGCGGCACTTCGCAACCATCGCGGCCGCGTTCTCCGCCACTTCGAGCGGCGACTGCGTCGGCACGACGAGGTGCAGCGACTGCGTCGCGCTGTCGTACCAGCAGTTCGCGTTGTCCGGCTCGAGCGCGGACGTGTCGACCGACTGCGTGTTGTACTCGCGGTCGAACACGAGCCAGTCGGCCGACGGATGGTCGAGCTCGCCGGCGATCTGCCCGGCCAGGAACATGCCCTGCTCGTCGAGCTTGCCGTGCTCCTTGCCGTCCGGCCACACCGGCAGGTGCTTGCGCATCATGCTCGGGAAAATCGGCGCGTCCTTCAGGCTCGAATAGACGTCGTCGTCATAGGCCGTCTTGCCGCCCACCCGCACGTAGCGGAAGGTGCCCCACGGATCGCGCTCGAGCGGGCCCGTGACCGCGCCGTAGCGGATCACGTCGTCGCGGAACTTGAGCGCGTTCTTCGCGAAGCGGAAGCGCGCGAAGTCGTGGTAGATGAGGATCGCGACCGCATGGCCGAGATACGCGGGCGTCTTGCCGGCCGGCAGCAACATGTCGTCGCCGTAGAACGTCGGGAACGCGACGCCGTCGCGCGCGAGATCGTCGGCCGTGACCACGCGGTCCGGCTTCAGGTCGTCGCCGAGCAGCGACAGGTCGAAGCCTTCGTACGTGCGGTCGGCCTGCGTGACGCGCAGGATCAGCGCATGCGACTGCTGCTGCGGCCAGTGAGGCATGTCGGCAGCGCGCACGTCACGGGCGAACACTTTCGAGCCCGTGACCTTCGCGATACCGTCGATGCGGAATTGGGGGATGCCGGTGACGCTATCCCATTTGACGGGGGTGAGGAGTTTTTCTTCGAAGAGCGCCGCGAATGCGCGGCTGCCCAGGGGCGCGACATACACTGCGACGCCCGCCAGCACGCTGGCTTTCAGAAAACCCCGCCGTGACAGGCCGTGGTTTTTCATTGGGGGGAACCTCCTGATGCGGCTCGGACGGCGATCGGGTGTCGCGACGTTCGGAGCGGCGCGCATTCTGGCATTGTTTTAGATATATCGCCTATAGTATTTCTCGCATGAAATACTTATTGAATTTCTTATAACGGTATTCAGCCGGGCTGCGACAGCCGGTCGCGGGACGCGATTCGTCCGCATCGCGCCCCCGTTTGCAGCGGTTTCGATCGGTTCGACCGCGCCCGACGGACACGCGCCTCGTGCATGGCAACCGGTCTCCTGCCGGTCGCCGCGACGCCTTCCGTTCGCAACGATGCTGCCCCTGCGCCGGCGAATGCGCAAGACTTTCGCGGGCGTGGTTTACGACTATTGGCCGATACGGCGCCCGGTGCCGCCGGCCTGCCCGGGCAACCCGCGCCGCCCGTGTTTCATGGTAATGTCGTGCGCATCCGGCCTGGCCGGGCTTCCGCCACGTGCCGTGCGGGCGCCGCCAGCCATCGCGACATCACGCGACATCGTGTCGAGGTTAAAAACCATGGCAGTCAGGACATCTCTCCTGCACTCCGTTCTCGCCACTCCCCCCTCCGGCAACCACCGTGTGACGGCCGCGCTGCGCCCGTCGATGCTCGTTACCCTGTTCGAAGACGTCCGCCCGATGGCGCTGTCCGGGCTCGCGAGCGGCTTCGTCGCGGCCGTCGCGCTGATCCGGCTGCAGCAGCTCTGGTGCCTCGCATGGTTGATCGTCGACGCCGGCCTGCTCATCGCGCGGCTCTCGATCGCGCGTGCCTACACGGTTCAGCGCGACGCCGGCGACGACCGCGCCGAATACTGGGCGATGCACTATGCGCCCGTGTCGCTCGTCGCGTGCTTCGTGCTCGGCCTCGGCGTGATGGGCTGCGTGCAGGCCGTCGACGTCGAGCTCGGCACGCTGTCGGTGATGGTCGCGGGCGGTGTGTTCGGCGGGATCGCGTCGCGCAATTCGGCGCTGCCGCGGCTCGCGATGATGCAGGTCACGCTCGGCGTGCTGCCGATCGGTGTCGGCGCGCTGCTGGCCCACCGGTCGGGCGCGTGGCTGCTGCTGCCGCCGCTCGCGATCTATCTCGCCGCGATGCGCACGGTCGTCCAGCGTCACTATCGCGTGCTCGTCGCGCTGATCGCCGCGCGCCAGCGCAACGCCGAACTCGTCGCGCGCTTCGACGCCGCGCTCACTTATATGCCGCACGGCCTGTGCATGATCGACGGCGAGCGCCGCGTGATCGTCGCGAACCGGCGCACCGCGCAACTGTTCGGCTCGCCGCGCGAGATCATGCTCGATACGCCGCTGCCCGCCGTCGTCGCCGCGCTCGGCGCGAACGACGCGACCGATCCCGGTGGCGCCAGTCTCGCCGCGCAGTGCGAGCTCTGGCTGACCTGCGACGAACCCGTGCCGCTCGACGTCGTGCTCGCCGACGGCCGCCAGCTCGAACTGACGCGCCATCGCGTGCCGGACGGCAACGCGGTGATCATCGTCGAGGATGTGACCGCGCGCCGCCAGACCGAGCAGCATATCCGGCATCTCGCGCGGCACGATGCGCTGACGGGTTTGCCGAATCGCCACGAACTGCATGCGCGACTCAAGCGGATGCTCGCGCGCCGGCCGCGCTCGCCGGGCCCCGCGCTCGCCGTCATGTATCTCGACCTCGACGGCTTCAAGGCGATCAACGACCGGTTCGGCCACCAGGCCGGCGACGACGTGCTGACGCAGGTCGCCGAGCGGCTCGGCAAGACGCTGCCGGCCGGCGAGCTGGCCGCGCGAATCGGCGGCGACGAGTTCGTCGTCGCGATCGACGACACGACGATGCAGGCGTGCTCGCTCCTCGCCACGCGCATCATCCGGCAGATCTCGGCACCGTACACGCTGTCGATCGGCGAGACGGTGAGCCTCGGGATCAGCATCGGCATCGCGCTCGACGACGGGCACGGCTCCCCCGATGAATTGATCCGGCAAGCCGACAGCGCGCTGTACGACGCGAAGTCGGCCGGCAAGGGCATCTACCGCTTCTATTCGAGCGGCAGCAGCCGGGTCACGCCGGTCACCGCGAGCTGACCCGACCACGCACGCCGGCTGCATCGCCCGCTTTCTCCCGCCTCCGCATCCTCCCGACGATTCAATTCCGAAACGCTTTGCGTGGTCGCACGTGGCGTCGCGCGTTCGCGTGTCACGTGACGTGTTCCGTAACATCGCCGCTCCCCACTCGTCACGTTGGCTGCAGAAGCCGGCACGATCGACACAGCGCCGGGCTTTTCAAGCCTGGCACTCTTATTGCTCCCTGTCAGGGAAACAGGTTGTCAGGGAGACCAACATGAATACCGTCGAAGTCCTCAGCCGCAGCGAAACCATCGACGAACTGGATGTGATCGACGGTGAATCGCTGATCCGCCGGCTCGTGTCCGAACGCCGCATGCCGGCCGCCCGCGAAGCCCGATGCGTCGACAATCCACCACTGACGCTGTACGGCGCATTTCGCCAGGGCGTCGCCGATCACGGCGCGCGCCGCGCGAATCCGTATCGCGCCGGCAGCCGTTTCTGGGCCCTGTGGGAAGAAGGACGTCTCGAAGCTGAAACATCGGGCCGGTAAGCCGGCTGCACGCGCCGACCCTGTCGCGGCAAGGGGCCGGCGCGAAACATCAGGCCCGAATGCGGCCGGCCGACCATCCGGCATGCGTTCATCGCTGCAACATCGCACGGGGTGTCGCGCATCGGCTTTGCAACGCGCCCGTACGCATCCATGTGCTTGCCGGTTGATGGCGTTCGGCGTTGCGCGTGTCGGGCACGGCGCGCAGCAGTCGTTTCCCGATAAGATGGCGAATTCCGTTCATCGAACGATGCCGCCATGACCGCCTCTTCCTCACACCGCAATCCCATCCACTGCGAAATCGATCTCGACGCACCAGGCAAGCACGCGGGCTACCTGCGGCTGCCGCATTCCGTGCACCGCTCGGCGTACGGCTGGCTGCCGATTCCGATCGCGTCGATCCGCAACGGCGACGGCCCGGTCGCGCTCGTGATGGCCGGGAATCACGGCGACGAGTACGAAGGCCAGATCATCGTGTCGCAACTGATGCGCGAGATCGAGCCGGAGATGGTCAGCGGGCAGTTGATCCTGCTGCCGATGGCGAATTTCCCGGCGGCGGATGCAGGCCTGCGCGTGTCGCCGCTCGACGAAGGCAACCTGAACCGCAGCTTCCCCGGCGACCCGACCGGCACGCCGACGCAGATGATCGCCCACTACATCGAGCATGCGCTGCTGTCGCGTGCGGAGTATCTGGTCGACCTGCATTCGGGCGGCAGCTCGCTGCTGTACCAGGGCGGCAACATGCTCGCGATCGATCCGCTCGACGCCGACGAAGCCGCGAAGCTCAACGGGCTGCTGGTCGCGTTCGGGTTGCACAATGCGCTGCTGCACGCGCCGAATCCCGTGCATTCGGCATCGGCCGCGCGCCGCCAGGGCGCAATCTCGATCGTGACCGAACTCGGCGGCGCAGGCATGGCCGATCCGTCGCTGATCCGGATGGGCCGCCACGGGCTGCTGCACTATCTCGGCCATATCGGGCTGCTGCACGGCGCGCTCGTGCCCGATGCACCGCCCACCGTCACGCGCTTCATGCGGGTCGACGGCGACCGCCATTTCGTCTACGCGTACGAGCGCGGGCTATACGAGCCGCTCGTCGAACTCGGCGACCAGGTGAAGGCCGGGCAGCCGGCAGCGTGGGTGCATTTCCCCGATACGCCGTTGCGCGAACCGGTGCTGCACCGCTTCAAGGGCGACGGCGAAGTGGTGTGCAAGCGCGTGCCCGCGCAGGTGCAGCGCGGCGATTGCCTGTTCCAGCTGGCGGAGTTGTCGACGCCGCCGCGCGTCATCGAGTGATCGCGACTGGCGCAACCCGCCCCCGCGAAGGACATCGACGACGCGTCGCAACCGTCATGTTGCAAACCCGCTGACCGTCAGCCGGACGACCCTGGCAGCTCGTTTCCCTGCGCGGCACCGCATTGATGGCAATGCGGGAAGAAGAAGAAATTCCGGCCGCCGCATTCGCACACATTGAATAGCCTCAACCCGCAATGTACGCAGAACGTGGAATCGTCGCCGCCGAGATTCCATTGTTTGTCGCATGACGGGCAGCGCTTCTTTTCGAGTGACCGAACGGCTTTCTCGTATCCGATCGTGCGCGCGCGTGCGCCCTGATCCTGCTGCAATTCGAGCCGTTTGCGTTCGGCATAGCGCTGAAATGCCTTCATCATGTAAAGGCCGGCGAATACCGTGAGCGCAATGCCGACCAGAACCCGGACGTAGCCGCCGAAATTCGGCAAGTACGGAACCAGTTCAATGAAAAACGCACTCAGTGCAAACAGGCCAAAGCCATACACGAAAGGCCAGTAGCGCACCTTGCGGTAGCGGATGAACAGCCAGGTCGCAACCAGCAGTATCGGTAACGTCAGCGCCAACCGCAGCCCGAACACTTGCATCTCGTAGTGCCGTGTTGCCGCGTCGAGGCGCCGTTCGGCCGCTGCGTCCGCTTCGGCGATTTGCGTGTCCACTTGAGCCTGCTGCGTGGCCAATGCCCGTTGCTGATCGCTGATTGCATCGATCTGATGCTGCCAGTTGGTCACCACGGCCTGGAGCGTATCGAGCTTGTGCGTCCTGGCCAGAATGTCCGGATCCCTCGCACCGTCTCCGGTCACCGAGCGGGTTGCCAGCCAGTTTCGGAAACTCTCCTTCTCGGCCGCATACTCCTTCGCGGCGCGGCCGCGCGCCACTTCCATTGTGTCGACCTTCTCGACAAGCGCGTCGTGCTGAGCCTGCAGACGGCGCCGCGCCGTGTCCAGCTGCGCCTTTGCCTGGGCATCAGCGAATTGCTCGATGACGGGCGGACCGCCGCTCGGCGCGAATGCCATGTCGCGGATCACGAGACTGCCGAGCATGTTAAGAAAGACCGCGAAGATGATCGCAATCACCCATGACGCGAGTCGCAGGAGCCGCGCTGGACTGGTCAGGCCGTCGCCGGAAGTCATCATTATTTTTTGCCCTCTGCTGGAATGGTTTTCATTGTCGTCAATCTCGATACAGCCGTCGATTGTCTCGTTCTCGTCGATTTCAACCGGGTGTCGATCGGATGCCGCGTACCGACCGGAGCGGTCTTGCAAACTCGCTGAAAGCGGTCGTTCGACTGCTCGGCAGGCAAAGTGCAACTGTCTCGTGAGCCCGTCTCTCTGCTCGACGATCGTCGCTATACGCGTTCGAAGGTTACGTCGATTACCTCTCGCACGGCGTCAAGGGAAGCGCCCGGCTTCAGCGCAGTCTCGAATATGCTGAAATGCGTCTCGTCGGTTTCTCTTAGCCTGCGAAAACTCTGCTTGGGGCCCAGGTACCAGTTGCGACGAACGGCAAAGTAGTCCTCGAGCAAAACGAATAAGAGCCAGTGAAGACGGAAGTTCCCCTCGACGTCCCCTTTCGCGGCTCGCTCAAGCATCTTTTCTGCCCAGATTTTTCTTACCTGTAACTCCGTGTTTGGCACTTGCTCAGGTCCTGCGTCGAAAAGCGCCTTCACATCATCAAGTACCTTGTCGCCGAAGCCGTCTTTTTGAAAGAGTATCCGCCCGCCGTTGATCCTGATCCAGCCTGGATCAGCTTCGTCATTTGTTGAATGAACGAACAGATCGAGAAACACACCGTTCCAACGCGAGGCAACGCGCTGGTGGTCGACCGCATCCCGAAAGGCAATTACGTCAATATCGCTCGTAGCCTCCCAGTCGTCGCGTGCGCGGGAACCATAGAGAATGGCCGTGTGGCATCCGTATCTCAGACGCAAGTCGTCGGCGAGAGATTCGATCAACTCGTTGTTTGTCATTGTCTACCCGCACCGGGTGGAGATGCCACGATTGTCGTGGATTTGTCCGCAACGGTCGATCGGCCGAAACTGGCCGGGAACCGTCACCGTCATGGGGTTCGCCCCACCGCACTCCCCCTGCAAGCCTTCTTACACCACCCGCGAAATCCTTATCGAAATTGCTTCGTTCGCCTTTGCCGGCCGCGCCGCTAACGTGTTCAAAACGGCGGCGGCCCGCCCTCTGCATCCCAGCAGGATACGCATCGGCCGCCGCCATCACGACAACCGCGTCGCGATAACGGAACAGACCGGACGGGCCGCGTGCCCGCACCCCGCCAGGAACGTCCGCATCGCGCGCCCTTCGCGATGCCCATGGCCACGACCGACCGCATCATCGACACGACGCCGCTCGACGTCCGCGCACAACCGCTGATCGACGCGCTGATCGACGAGTATTCGACCCGTTACCACGCGTATCGCCCCGACAGCCACGCGTCCGCACGCGATGAACTGGCGCGCTACCCGGCCGAACTGTTCGCGCCGCCCGAAGGCGCGTTCGTGCTGCTGCTGCGCGACGGCGAGACGATCGGCGGCGGCGCGTTCAAGCGCTACGACACGCAGACCGCCGAGCTCAAACGCATCTGGACCCACTCGGACCTGCGCCGCCAGGGCCTTGCCCGCCTCATCGTCGAGGCGCTCGAACTGCGCGCCGCGCAGCAAGGCTATCGCCGCATCTACCTGACCACCGGCTTTCGCCAGCCCGAAGCATGGGCGCTGTACGACCGCACCGGCTATACGCGGCTGTTCGATTCGTCGATCGCCCCCGAGGTGCATTACCACCTGCGGTTCGGCAAGGATCTCGCCGATCCGTCGCGCACATCGACGCTGGCCGACCTGTGGGCGCCCGTGCCCGAACCGGTGCTGTCGCGCTGACCGCGACCGCCCCCCTGCATCCCTTCGATCTCCGCTTGCCACCACAGGACGCTTTCATGCAACGAGCCGTACCGCTTTCTTCCCGTGCCGCGCGCACGCTGGCCGCCGCACTAATCGGCCTGACCGCGTTCGCCGCAGCCGCGGCCGCCGCCACGTTCGACCTGAGCCCCGAACAGCGCGGCCGCCCGCGCGGCGTAGCCGATGCGGCCGTCGAGCGTGCAGTGCCCGCATCGTTCAAGTTCGCCGAACCCGGCACGCTGACGATCGGCGTTGCGCCCAGCCTGCCGCCGATCAGCTCGTATGCGACCGACGCGCGCACGGTGATCGGCTTCGACGCCGACGTCGGCCAGCTCGTGTCCGACAGCCTCGGCCGCAAGCTGAAGATCGTCGCGCTCGCGTGGGCCGACTGGCCGCTCGCGCTCGAATCCGGGAAAGTCGACGCGGTGATCTCGAACGTCACCGTCACCGAGGAGCGCAAGCAGAAGTTCGATTTCTCGACCTACCGCAAGGACCAGGTCGGCTTCTACGTGCGCAACGACAGCAAGATCCAGGCGATCCGCGAGCCGAAGGACGTCGCGGGGCTGCGTGTCGTGACCGACGCCGGCACCAACCAGGAAAAGATCCTGCTCGCGTGGGATCGCGAGAACGTCGCGCACGGGCTGAAACCCGTGCAGATCCAGTACTACGACGACCAGGCAATGCGCATCGTCGCCGTGCAGTCGGGGCGCGCCGACGCCGTGTTCAGCGTGAACTCGGTGCTCGCATACCAGAGCGCGCAGCAAGGCAAGACGCGGCTCGTCGGCGCGATCAGCGGCGGCTGGCCGCGCACGGCCGACATCGCGATCGCGACGCGCCGCGGCAGCGGGCTCGCCGATCCGCTCACCGTCGCACTGAACGGGCTGATCAAGAACGGCCGCTACCAGCAGGTGCTCGACCGCTGGAACCTCGCGTCCGAAGCGATCGACCAGTCGCGCACGAATCCGCCGGGGCTGCCGAAGAGCTGAGCGCAGCTCCTGCCGACTGTCCATTCACGCTCACTTCACGCTCACGCAGGAACGCCGCCCACCATGTCTTATTCGCTTTCGCTGCTGGACAAGAGTCCGATCGCCGACGGCGCGAACGCCGCCGATGCGCTGCGCTTCACCACGACGCTCGCGCAACGCGCCGAACAGCTCGGGTACGAGCGCTTCTGGGTCGCCGAGCATCATGGCACGCCGGCTTTCGCGAGCTCGGCGCCCGAGATCGTCGTCGCACACCTGCTCGCGCATACGTCGCGCATTCGCGTCGGCTCGGGCGGCGTGATGCTGCAGCACTACAGCCCGTTCAAGGTCGCCGAAACCTTCAAGGTGCTGGCCGCGCTCGCGCCGGGCCGCGTCGATCTCGGCGTCGGCAAGGCGCCCGGCGGGCTGCCGCTGACCACGCGCGCGCTGCAGTGGTTCCACGACAAGGCGCGCAAGCCGGACTTCGCGGGCCAGTTGGCGGAGCTCGACGCGTTTCTCGGCTGGGGCGTCGCCGAGGATCACGC
>NZ_JAAGPB010000304.1:0-10342 GCF_017104585.1 Burkholderia sp. Ac-20392 | reverse complement strand
GGCTCCGCGCCCTCGTTCTGGCAGCACACGAGCACTTCGCCGAGTGCGCTGTCGACGCGGTACAGCCACTGGCTGCCGAGGAAGAAGCGGCTCGTGACGGTCGCGGCGAAGCGGCCGGCATCGGGCGCGCACAGCCGCAGCTTCTCCGGACGGATGCAGACCGACACCGCATCGCCGACGCATACGTCGCGCTCGCGCGGCGGCAGGTGCGCGGTGTGGCCGGTTTCGGCGAGGCCGTGCCCGAGGTCGATGCGGATCGCGTCGCCGTCGTGCGCGACGACGGTGCCGGGCAGCAGGTTCGCCTTGCCGATGAATTGCGACACGAAGCGGCTTTCCGGGCGCTCGTACGCACGGTACGGCGTATCGGTCTGCGTGATGCGGCCGGCTTCCATCACGACCACGCGATCGCTGATCGACAACGCTTCCGACTGATCGTGCGTGACCATGATCGTCGTCGTGCCGATCTTGCGCTGGATCGCGCGCAGCTCGAACTGCATGTCCTCGCGCAGCTTTGCGTCGAGGTTCGACATCGGTTCGTCGAGCAGCAGCACCGGCGGCTCGATCACGACCGCACGCGCGATCGCGACGCGCTGCCGCTGGCCGCCCGACAGCTCGCGCGGAAAGCGGTGCGCGAGGGCATCGAGCCGCACGAGCGCGAGCGCGGCGCGGATGCGCTCCGTGCGCTCGGCCTTGTCGACGCCGCGCATGTCGAGGCCGAAGCCGACGTTTTCCGCGACGCTCATGTGCGGAAACAGCGCATAGCTCTGGAACACGATGCCGAGCCCGCGCCGGTTCGGCTTCAGGTGCGTGATGTCCTGCCCGTCGAGCGCGATGCGCCCGCGCGTGACGTCGACGAAGCCGGCGATCATCTGCAGCGTGGTGGTCTTGCCGCAGCCCGACGGCCCGAGCAGCGATACGAATTCGCCTTGTTCGACCGACAGGTTGACGTCGGCGACGGCGGTGAGGTCGCCGAAGGTTTTCGTCAGATCCGTAAGCGTGAGAAACGACATGGGAAGCTCCGGGTTCGCACACCGCGTGGCCGGTGTGCCGATGACGCGGACTCTAGCCAGCCATATTTCGGAGCGTCAATTTCGAATTCTGCTGAACGGGATGAATTTCTGAAAAATTCCGATGAACGGAATGGATCGCATCGCGGCATGCAAATCGTTCCGCTGGATGAGGGGTGGCCGAGCCGTGAAATGCACGCGTCAATCCCGTGCACACCCGGATGCCCGGGGAATTTCGTCCGGACGACAATGGCGGCTAGCGTATTCCGTTCAATGAAATCATCGAGGAGAGCCGGCATGCAGGAACCCCATTCGCCCGGAACGTCGCCGGCCGCGCGCGCGGCGCACACGGACGAGGACGCCGCCGATCCGGCCGGCGCGCCGGGCACCGGCATGCTGCAGCGTGCGTTCGCGATCCTGCGCGCGCTGGCCGGCATGCAGCAGGACGGCGTGCGCGTCACGCATCTCGCGAAGGCGGTCGGCCTCACGCAGGGCACCGCGCACCGAATCCTGCAATCGCTGATCGCCGAAGGGATGGTCGAACAGGACGAGCAATCGAAGCTGTACCGGCTGAGCGTCGACTTCTTCGCGCTCGCCGCGCAGGCCGGCAACCCGAGCAGCATGCGTACGTTGTGCCGCCCCGCGTTGTTGCGGCTGTGCGCGAGTCTCGGCGAGACGATTTTCCTGCTCGTGAAGAGCGGCTTCGACGCGGTGTGTCTCGACCTGTGCGAAGGGCCGTTTCCGATCCGCTCGTTTACCGGCGACATCGGCGGGCGCATCGCGCTCGGCGTCGGGCAGGGCAGTCTCGCGATCCTCGCGTTCCTGCCCGAAGCCGAACGTGAGGAAGTGATCCGCTTCAACGTGCCGCGCATTCGCGGCTATGGCGTGCTCGACGAGGTGTACCTGCGCACCGAGATCGAACGCGTGCGGCAGCTCGGCTACGCGGGCCGTAACAGCGGCGTGCTCGACGGGATGGCCGGCGTCGCCGTGCCGATTCTCGATCGCACCGGGTATCCGGTGGGCGCGCTGAGCGTCGGTACGCTCGCGTCGCGCCTCGGCGATGACCGGATGCCGATGGTCGTCGAACTGCTGCGGCGCCAGGCCGAGACGATCGGGCCGCGCACCAACCCGTTTGACGCCGCGCTGCGGCGGCCGATGCACGGGCTATCCGGGAAAACCGTATAGACGCATCACGCGTCGCCGTTTCGTCAGCTTGCTTACGCGAGCCATTCACGTCTGAGCAAAGCGCGCCGCGTCCAGCGGACTTGCGCGCTTTCGTTTCTCTTGCAGCGGCGCATCGTCCCCGCTCATCTCCTCGTCATTCGATTTTCAACTGCCGCTCAGTTGAACATTTCATTTCTTGATGTGACTGCGGCTGGATACCATCCAGCGACTGTCTATACAACCTGATCGGGCGTATGGGCAGGATCAAAAAAACACAACACATCGATGAACAGGTTTGGAGAGGAGAAGACGGAGATGGTGCGAATGAAGGGTGGGAAGACGGGCGCCGCAGGCGTGGGCGCAGCCGTTGCAATGCTGTTTGCCGGCGCCGCGCACGCGCAGTCCACGGTGACGCTGTACGGGATCGTCGACGCGGGCGTGACCTACACGAACAACGCGAAGGGCCATGCGTTGTGGCAATTCACGGGCGGCAACGAATCGGGCCCGCGCTTTGGCTTGATCGGCACCGAGGATCTCGGCGGCGGCCTGAAGGCGAACTTCCGGCTCGAGAACGGCTTCAACGTCGCGAACGGCGCGCTCGGGCAGGGCGGCCGGATGTTCGGGCGTTCGGCGTGGGTCGGCCTGAGCGGCGCGAACTGGGGCGCGGTGACGCTCGGCCGCCAGTACAACTCGACGCAGGACATCCTCGGCTCGCTGCAAATGAGCAGCTTCCTCGCGCAGTACTCGACGCACCCGTTCGACAACGACGACATCAACAACACGTTCCGCACCAACAACGCGGTGAAGTACGTGTCGCCGACGATCGCGGGCCTGCAGGCGAACCTCGTGTACGGCTTCTCGAACTCGACCGGCTTCGCGAACGACAACAGCTGGAGCGCGGGCGTCACGTACGTGAACGGGCCGCTCAACGCGGGCGCCGCGTATGCGCGCGTGAACCATCCGGCGGTCAGCACGAGCGGCGCCGTTGCTTCGGATAACTACTATCCGGCGTCGGAATCGGTGTTCGGTGCAAGCCTCGGGAACGCGATCCGCCAGCAGATCTGGGGCGCGGGCGGCAGCTACGCGATCGGGCCGGCGACGCTCGGCCTGCTGTACACGGGCTCGAACTTCGGGCAGGCGACGGGCGGCGCGCTGCGCTTCAACAACTACGAAGGCAGCCTGCGCTACATGATCACGCCGGCGTTGATGGCGGCGGCCGGCTACACCTATACGCAGGTCGCGCGCGCCAGCGACAGCGGCCACTACCACCAGGTATCGGCCGGCCTGCAGTACCTGCTGTCCAAGCGCACCGACGTGTACGTGAACGGCTTCTACCAGAGGGCGTCGTCGGGTGTCGGCCAGGCGTGGATCGACGGCACCGACAGCGCGTCGTCGACGACGTCGCAGGTGGCGGTGGTGGTCGGCATCCGCCAGAAGTTCTGATGTTCTGACGCACACGCGCGTCTTCCGGAGGAGGCACTCATGAAACTCAAACTGTTGCTGGCGGCGTTGCCGTTCGTCGGGATGTATGCGGGCGGCTCGCTCGCCGAGGTGCGGCCGCTGCTGTTCGGGCTGCCGTTCCTGCTCGTCTGGAACCTGGTCTGGATGGCGGCCACCGCCGCGATCCTCGCGATCCTGTTCCATCTCGACGAGCGCGACGCGGCCCGCGCCGGCCGCTCGGGAGACGCGCGATGAACGCATCGATCATCATCATCGCGGCGTTCGCCGTGTTCGCGCTCGCGATCGGCGTGATGGCGCGCCGCGGCCGCAAGCTCACGCTCGAGCAGTGGGCGGTCGGCGGGCGCGGCTTCGGCTCGCTGCTGACGTTCCTGCTGATGGCCGGCGAGGCGTTCTCGACGTTCTCGTTCCTCGGCGCGAGCGGCTGGACCTACAGCAAGGGCGTGCCCGCGTTCTACATCCTGTCGTACGGCTGCCTCGCGTTCGTGATCGGCTACTGGATGCTGCCGGCGATCTGGCGTTACGCGAAGGAGCGCGGGCTCGTGTCGTTCGCCGACTACTTCGCGGCGAAGTACGACAGCCGCGCGATCGGCGTGCTGGTGTCGGTCGTCGCGGTGTTCGCGATGGTGTCGCTGCTGATGATCCAGTTGCGCGGGCTCGGCGTGATCGTGTCCGAGATGTCGTACGGGCTGATTCCGCAAGCAGCCGCGATCTGGATCGCCGCGACGCTGATGGCGGTGTACATGGTCGTGTCGGGCATCCACGGCTCGGCGAGCATCGCGATCTTCAAGGACGTGCTGATCCTCGCGATCGCGATCTTTCTCGGCCTGTATCTGCCGATGCACTACTACGGCGGCCTTGGCGCGATGTTCGCCAGGATCGACGCCGTGCATCCCGAACTGCTGCGCATGCCCGAGCACGGCTTCAACCTGAGCTGGTACAACTCGACGATCCTGCTCACGTCGCTCGGCTACTACCTGTATCCGCACGGCTTCACCGCGATCTACGTCGCGAAGGACGAGCGCGCGCTGCGCCGCAACGTGATCCTGATGCCGCTGTACCAGGTGCTGATCGCGTTCCTGTTCCTCGTCGGCTTCGCGGCCGTGATGACCGTGCACGGGCTCGAAGGCGCGCAGACCGATCTCGCGCTGCTGCGCCTCGTGAAGCAGACGTTCCCCGCATGGTTCGTCGGCATCGTCGGCGGCACGGGCCTGCTGACCGCGCTGGTGCCGGGCTCGCTGATCATGCTGAACGCATCGACGACGATCGCGCGCAACATCTACCGCGAAGGCTTCGCGCCGAACGCGACCGACCGCGAGGTGACGCGCGTCGCGCGGATCGCGCTGCCGATCTTCACGCTGGTGGTCGTCTACTTCGTGCTGCGCGGCGGCGCGACGTTCGTCACGCTCGCGATCTTCTCGTCGAGCCTGCTCACGCAGCTCGTGCCGATGCTCGCATCGAGCTTCCTGAAGCGGCCGTTCGGCACGCGTGAAGGCGCGTTCGCGGGCATCGTCGCCGGCGCGATCGTGATCGCGATGACGAACTACTATGGCGTGACGCTCGCGTCGTTGTTCCCCGGCGCGTCGAACACGCTGACGTCGATCAACCCCGGGCTCGTCGCGCTCGCGGTGAATGCGCTGGTGTTCATCGTGATCAGCGCGGTGCAGCGCAAGCTGAAGGCGCGGATCGCGGCGCCGGTCGGTTCGGCGTGATCGTTTTTCATGCATGAAGATGGCACGAGGCCGCCGGGCGGCAACACAATCAATCGAACGACAACAGGACACGGTGCGATGACTACCGAGGACAAGCGGGACGACAACCGCGAGGCGATCGACACGCTGATCGCGAACGGCTGCGTGATCACGATGGACCCGCAGCGGCGCGTGATCGAGCACGGCGCGGTTGCCGTGAAGGGCGATCGTATCGTCGCCGTGGGCAGCACCGACGAACTGCAGGCGCGCTACCGCGCCGCGCGCACGATCGACGCGCGCCGCAAGGCCGTGCTGCCGGGCCTGATCGATGCGCATGCGCATGCCGGCCACGCGATGCTGCGCACGATCGGCGGCGCGGACGGCGATGCGTGGTCGGCCGCGGCCGAGACGATCTACACGCGTGCGTCCGACGAAGCGTTCTGGGAGGCCGAATCGCACCTTGCCGCGCTCGAACGGCTGAAGGCCGGCGTGACGACGGGCGTGTCGCTGCTCGGCGGCGGCAACTCGATCATGCGCGTCGACGATCCGGTCTATGCACGGCGCCATTGCGATGCGGTCGTGCGCACCGGTACGCGCTCGATCGTCGCGGTCGGCCCGTCGCGGCCGCCCGCGCCGCGTGCTTATACGCGCCACACGCCGGACGGCAGCGACACGCGCGACATCGATTTCGACACGATGTATGACGTGTGCGAGCACATCATCGACGCATGCCACGGCGATGCCGATGGCCGGATCCGCATCGCGCTCACGCTGCCCGTGTACGGGCCGGAACACGATCCCGAACTCGCACGGTACGAGCACGATTTCCGCGACCAGGCCGCGCGCTACGGCGCGCTGGCGCGCGAGCGCGGGCTGACGTTCACGCAGGACGGCCACCGCGCGGGCACGCTCGCGTTCGCGCATCGCGAGCTCGGCTTGCTCGGCCCGACGTCGTTCATGTCGCACAGCATCGACCTGACCGACGACGATATCGCGGCATGCGTCGAGACCGGCACCGCGATCGTCCACAACCCGAGCGCGATCATGTCGATCATCGGGCGCTGCCCGGTGCCCGAGCTGATCGATGCGGGCGTGACGGTGGCGATCGCGTCGGACGGCGCGGCGCCCGATCGCGGCTACGACATGTTCCGCCACATGTGGCAGTGCATGCATTACCACCGCCGTCATTTCCGCGACCCGGACGTGCTGCCGCACGGCAAGGTGCTGGAGATGGTGACGATCGACGCGGCGAAGGCGCTGTCGGTCGATCACGAGGTCGGTTCGCTCGAAGCCGGCAAGCTCGCCGACATCATCCTCGTCGACCTGTTCCGGCCGCACATGATGCCGATGAACATGCCGGTGTATCGCGTGACGTGCTTCGCGAACGCGGCCGACGTGTGCATGACGATGGTTGGCGGAAGGGTGCTGATGGAGGACCGGCGTGTGTTGTCGGTCGACGAAGGCGCGGTGCTCGAACGGGTGAACGAAGTGGCGGAGATCACGATCGAGCGCAGCGGGTTGCGTCATTTGCTCGACGAACCGAAGACGCTGTGGGGGCGGAGCCGCTATTGATTGACAAAAGTTGACACGGCGGGAAGAACTCCTTTCGGTGGTGCGGCACTAATGAATTCCCCCATCGCCCGGAGTAGATGCACATGAAATTCAGGATTCCTCTCGCCGCTGCCGCACTGATCGTCGCCCAGGCCGCATGGGCCGCAGGCCCCGCGCCGACGAAAACCTGGACGATGAGCGCAATCCCCGGCGATCGCGCGGCGAGCGACGCGTTCGCCGCGATGAAGAAAGGTCACGCGGTGCCGGCATGGGTGACCAATGGCACCGAATCGCCGGGAACCACCGTCGTGTTCGGCGGGCACGACGTCTACGTGATGACGGCCTGCAAGCCGCACAACTGCGGGTCGGAGCGCATCGCGGTGCTGTACGACCCGCAGAAGAAGGTGATGTACGGTGTGCTGTCCGTCGCAGGGCCGAAGGAGGGCGCCGAGAAGCTGACATGGCTCAATATCGGCGGCGGTAGCGAATCGATCGACGGACGGACGATCTTGTATGCGGCGCTGACGGGTAGCCTCGAGAACCACCCCGACGCGTTCAATTACAAGTGACGCCGGCCGATTGACGGCCGGTCAAGCATCAATCGCGATCGCTGCCCGAACGGGCCGGCCGACGTGAAGCAGGGGCGTCGCGCGATCGTGCGCGGCGCCCCTTTTTGCTGGCGAGGCTCGGTCGGCATGCAACCGCGAAGGTCAGCGACGGTAGATGAACTCCAGATCGGTTGAATCGCCAACCTTGAAATCGTACGTACCGACCCGCTGGAAACCGGCCTTCTCGTAGAAAGCGATGGCCTTCGCGTTGCCGGACCACACGCCGAGCCATACCGGGCCGGGCCGTTCCGTGGCCAGATAGTCGAGTGCCGAATCGAACAACGCGCGCCCGGCGCCGGTCCCTTGCGTCCCCCGCCGAAGGTAGATCTGATGGATCTCCCCCGAACCGTCGGCAACCTCCGGGTGCGGGAGCTTGCAGGGCCCCGCGTGCGCATACCCCACCAGCCGGCCATCGTCGCTTTCGGCGACCCACGTGCGGCACTGGGGATCGTTGAGCTGGCCCGTGACCGCTTCTACCGAATAGGTTCGGGTCTCGTACGCAGCCAGATCGTGCGGCGGGTAGTCGATATTGAATCCGTCGTGCAGAAAGGTTTCGCGAAACGTGTCGCGCTTCAATTCGGCAAGCAGGATGGCATCGGACGGGGTAGCAACGCGGATCAACATGGAGAATGGCTGGGTTCGTGGGTCGGGCAGACAGTTTATCCCGGTTGCCGAGAGGCTTGCGGGCGCCGGGTTGACCTGCGTGCGAGCCGTGCCACGGGCGTCTGCGCCCGAACCTGATCGACCGCAAGGCAATCGTGCCGATGCCGGTGGTTGACCGCCGACGGACATGCTAGGATTTCCGACAAACAACTTCGGAGACTGCCATGCCGTTCATCTGCGAAAACGTTGCATGCCGCGCCGTGCTGGCTCGCGGGCAGGTCAGGCCCCATCAAGAGGACTCTGGGTGGTGCTTCTACTGCCCGGACTGCAAGACGAGGAATGAGTTGATGTATGTCGACGTGGCCGGTGGCGCCGTCGAGCTGGTTCAGCCGGAGCGAGCCAGCCCTCCGCACAAGGTCGTTGCAACGGCCCGACCGCTGCAGGATGGCAAATACGCAGCGCAGTTGAGCGTTCAGCGGGCGCTTGCCGTGAGGGGAACGTATGCGGCCGAAGAACACTGGGATGAGCTCGGTGTATTCGGCGACGCGCAAGAGGCCGTCGCGCATGCGAATTCTTTCGCAACCGACCTGTTGCAGCGAGCGGCATAGTCGACATTATTCGGTGAGCGAAGAAGAGGCGTCGCGCATTCATGCGTGACGCGTCTTCGCGTTGCCCGTTCCCGCCCGTCAGTTGTAGATATCGAACGAGAAATACTTCTTCGAGATCCGCTGGTAAGTCCCGTCCTGGATCAGGCTCGCAAGCGCCTGGTTGATCTGCGTGCGCAGCGCGTCGTCATCCTTGCGCACGCCGATCGCCGACCCCACGCCGAGCGTCTTCGGGTCATGCAGCGGCGCCCCCGCGAATTCGAAGTTCGCCCCCTTCGCCGTTTTCAGGAAACCGAGGTCGGCCTGCACCGACGATTGCAGCGACGCGTCGAGCCGCCCCGACAGCAGGTCCTGGTAGACGAGATCCTGCGTCTGGTACGTGCGGACGATCACGCCCTTCGGCTCCCAGTACGTGCGCGCGTAAGTCTCCTGCGTCGAACCCTGCTCGACGCCGACGCTCTTGCCCTGCAGCGACTCGGGCGTCGGCTGCAGGTTCGAGCCGCGCCGCGCGACGAGCCGGGGCGGCACGTTGTTGATCTTGTCGGTGAACGCGATCTGCGCGAGGCGCTTCTCGGTCACGCTCATCGACGACAGCACGCCGTCGAACTTGCGCGCCTTCAGCGCCGGGATCATCCCGTCGAACGCGTTCTCGACCCACACGCAGCGCACCTTCATACGCTCACAGATTGCATTGCCGAGATCGATGTCGAAGCCGACGAGCTTGCCGTCGGGCGCGAGCGATTCGAACGGCGCATAGCTGGGGTCGACGCCAAGGCGCAGGACCGCCGGGTCTTTCGCGGCGGCGGCGCCGGCCGTCAGCGCGAGCGCCACGGCCAGAACGAGCTTTTTCATGTCTGTCTCCAATACCGATTGATGTAGTTTGTTTTGAAGCGAACCAGCGGCCGATGGGCGTGACTGCCCGCGCCCGGCCATGCGCGGGCGGCTGGACGAGTGCCGAAGGCGCTCGCCCGGATTCGAAGGGAACGTTATCGAGCGGCGCCGATGATGCGCGCCATGCTGTGCCGGTAGCCGGCGGGCGAGAACGCGGCATTCAGCGCGGCCATCGCGGCGATCACGCCGAGATGCATCCACCAGGCGATCGCGAAGCCGCCGCCCGCGTCGCGCAGCCAGCCGATCAGCCAGGGGCTCGCCGCGACGGTCAGGAAGCCGACGCCCTGCACGAAGGCGGCGAGCGCGCCGGCGAGCCGTGCATCGGGCAGGTGGTCGAGCGTGACGATCAGGCTCATCGAGAAGAAGCCGCCGAGACCGAGGCCGACGCTCGCGACCCAGAACCACGGCGCGACCGCGGGCAGCGTCGCGAACCCGATGAAGCCGGCCGCCTGCAGCGCGAGCGTGAGCCACAGCACGGCGCGGCGGTCGGGCGAACGTTTCGCGATCATCGGCATCGCGAGTGCGCCGGTCGCCTGGAACAGCGCCATCCACGCGAGCAGGTTGCCGCTCGCTTGCGGACTCATGCCGATGCTGCGGTAGAACGCGGGCAGCCACGCGACGAGGCTGGCGTAGCCGCTGTTGCTGAGCCCGAAGAACAGCGCGAGCTGCCACGCGCGTGGAATGCGGGCGAACGCGGAGATCGGGGCCGATACGGCCGTCGCGTGCACGGCGTCGCGCGGCGCCTTCGCGCGCCACAGCGCGAA
>NZ_JAAGPB010000303.1:0-234 GCF_017104585.1 Burkholderia sp. Ac-20392 | reverse complement strand
TAAACAGAGATGCTGGTGGTAGTAGCGAGTGTGATCAAGTATGTCAGTGAGATGAGTAAATCAAGACTGAAGATGGTGATGTTCAGAAAGGAGGAGAAGAGTAAAACACATGAGAACGTAAAGACTGGAGTGAGTGGACAGGAACAAAATCGTGCAATGTTAATGGCAGAGGAGAATAAAGAGGCAAAGGAAATAGACAAGCAGAGTTGCAAAATATAGGTGTTTTTTTTTTTA
>NZ_JAAGPB010000302.1:0-10327 GCF_017104585.1 Burkholderia sp. Ac-20392 | reverse complement strand
CACGCCGCCGCGGCCACCCTCACCGCCTGAACCCATCATGAACCACGACACCCGACTTCCACTCGACGGCATTCGCGTCATCGAATTCACGCACATGGTCATGGGGCCAACGTGCGGGATGATCCTCGCCGATCTCGGCGCCGAAGTGATCAAGATCGAGCCGCCCGGCGGCGACAAGACGCGCAATCTTCCCGGCCTCGGCATCGGCTTCTTCCGTTCGTTCAACCGCAACAAGAAAAGCGTCGTGCTCGATCTCCATACGCCCGAGGGCAAGGCGGCCGCCGTCGAACTGATCGGCACCTGCGACGTGATGCTCGAGAATTTCCGCCCCGGCCTGATGGCGACGCTCGGCCTCGACTACGACACGCTGTCGGCCCGCTACCCTGCGCTCGTCTACGTGACGCACAAGGGGTTCCTGCCCGGCCCGTACGACCGGCGCCTCGCGCTCGACGAAGTCGTGCAGATGATGGGCGGGTTGTCGTACATGACCGGGCCGGTCGGCCGGCCGCTGCGCGCCGGCACGTCGGTCAACGACATCATGGGCGGCATGTTCGGCGCGATTGGCGTGCTCGCCGCGCTGCGCGAACGCGAACGCACCGGACGTGGGCAGGAAGTGCAGAGCGCGCTGTTCGAGAACTGCGTGTTCCTGTGCGCGCAGCACATGCAGCAATACGCGATGACGCACGAACCGCCGCCGCCGATGCCCGCGCGCGTGTCGGCGTGGAGCGTCTACGACGTGTTCACGCTCGCGGATGGCGAACAGTTGTTCATCGGCGCGGTCAGCGACCGGCAGTTCGTCACGCTGTGCGACGTGCTCGCCTGCCCCGGGCTCGCCGCCGAACCGGAATTCGCCACCAACGCGCAGCGGGTCGCCGTGCGACCACGGTTGCTCGAACGGCTCGGCGCGATCCTGAAGGACCATCGCGCCGCCGAGCTGTCACCGAAACTCGAAGCGGCCGGCATTCCGTATGCGCCGATCGTCCGTCCCGAGCAACTGCTCGACGATCCGCACCTGAAAGCGAGCGGCGGACTGGTGCCGATGCAGACCGACGACGGCCACACGACCGATGTCGTGCTGCTGCCGATCACGATGGGCGGACGACGGCCCGGCGTGCGCCAGGCGCTCGCGCGCGTCGGCGAGCACACGCAGGAAGTGCTGGCACGGCTGAAACGCCACGCGATCGCATGAGCGGCGGAAGACGCCGGCCCGGCAACGGCCTGCCGGCGTCGATGCAGGCCCGGTCGCGCGCCGCCGTGAATTCGGCGCACCGTCCACGTCGCGTGCGCCTATAACCGTTATCAAGGCAGGCAGCTCGAAGAAGCATGCCGCCCGTCAGAGGATCAGGAGACAACATGCATCAGACCGTCACCGCGGGCGGCGCCCCGCTCGATACGCCGCAGGTACGCGCCGGCATCCGCGCCGGCGCGGACATCTCCGCGCGCATGGACCGGCTGCCGATCACCCGGCACCAGTGGATGCTCGTGCTGCTGATCTCCCTCGGCGGCTTCTTCGAAGTCTACGACCTGATCTTCACCGGCTACATCGCCCCCGGCATGGCCAAAAGCGGCCTGTTGCAGACCACCACGCAGGCCTTCTTCGGCTTCACCGGCATCGCCGCCTTCATCGCGGCGACCTTCGCGGGGCTGTTCGTCGGCACGTTCGGCTTCGGCTGGATGCCGGACCGCTACGGGCGCCGCGCCGTCTTCACGTACTCGCTGCTGTGGTACTCGATCGGCTCGGCCATCATGGCATGCCAGACGACGCCCGAAGGCGTGCTGTTGTGGCGCTTCATCACCGGCATCGGCGTCGGGCTGGAGATCGTCACGATCGACACCTACGTGACCGAACTCGTCCCGCAGCAGATGCGCGGCCGCGCGATCGCGTTCAACCAGGTGGTGATGTTCGCCGCCGCGCCGGTCGCGGCGATCCTGTCGTGGTGGCTCGTGCCCGCGACGGTGTTCGGGCTCGACGGCTGGCGCATCGTGGTGCTGGCCGGTTCGGCCGGCGCCGTGATCGTCTGGTTCATCCGCCGCGCGGTGCCCGAAAGCCCGCGGTGGCTGGCCGCGCACGGCGATGCCGAACGAAGCGAGCGGATCGTGAGCCGGATGGAAGCGATCGCCGAGCGTGAGTCGGGCATGCCGCTGCCGCCGCCCGCACCGGCGAGCGAGGCGCCCGACGTCCCCCGCGCGGCGTTCGCGGCATTGTGGCGCGCACCCTATCGCGCCCGCCTGCTGATGCTCGTCGCGTTCAACTTCTGCCAGGCCATCGGCTACTACGGATTCGCGAACTGGGTGCCGACACTGTTGATCGGCCAGGGCATCACCGTCACGAAGAGCCTGCTGTATGCGTTCGTCATCGCTTTCGCAATGCCGGCCGGGCCGCTGCTCGCGATGCGCTATGCGGACCGGATCCAGCGCAAGCACCTGATCGTCGGCGGTGCGCTGGCCGTGATCGTCTGCGGCCTCGCGTTCGCGCAGGTCAGGACCGTCGTGCCGCTCATCGTGCTCGGCGTGCTGATCAGCCTCGCCGGGCAGACGATCTCCGTCGCGTATCACGCGTACCAGTGCGAGCTGTTCCCGACCGAGGTGCGCTCCCGCGCGAGCGGCATCGCGTATTCGGCCAGCCGCGTCGGCGCGATGATGTCGGGCTTCATCATCGCGGCGCTGCTGAAGGACTTCGGCGTGCCCGGCGTGTTCACCGGGATCACCGTGTTCATGCTCGTCGTGGTCGTCGTCATCGGCGCGTTCGGCCCGAGGACCAATGGCGTGCGGCTCGAGGAGCTCAATCGCTGACGCTCGAAGCAACCCGGAGGTTCGCCGGTCGACGCCGGATTCGGGCGGCGCCGCGCCGACGAACGAACCTTCGCACACTTCGCGATTGCGCGGCCGCGACCGTCAATGCAGCCACTTCATCACGATCGTCGCGAACACGACCATCGCGGCGCCGCCGATGCGCGTCGAGATCTGCGCGAACGGCATCAGCCCCATCCGGTTCGACGACGACAGGATCGCAACGTCGCCGGTGCCGCCCAGCCCGCTATGGCACGCGGTGATGATCGCGGATTCGACCGGATACATCTTCAGCGCGGCGCCGACGAAGAAGCCCGAGACCACCATCGCGATCACGATCGACGCGCAGATCACGAAATACCCAGGCGAGAACGCGCCGACGAGCTTGTCCCACGACACGAACAGCGTGCCGAGCCCGACGAGGATCGCGAACGTCAGGTTCGTCGACATGAACTTGTACATCTGATACGCGCCGATCTCCATCGACTCGGGAATCGCGCGGCACACCTTCAGCACGGCCGCCGCGACGATCATCAGCACCGGCCCCGGAATGCTCGTGAGCGGCGCCAGCAACCCGCCGAGAATGAACAGCGTGCAGGCCAGCAGCAGGCCGAATCCCATCAGCCGCAGGTCCAGCTCGGCCTCGGCCTGCTGCGCGGCGAGCAGCTCGCGGTCCTCGCCGGTCTTCACCAGCAGGCCGTCGCCGCTGTAGCGGCGGTGCTTTTCGCCGAAGCGCTTCAGCATGCCGCTCGCGAGGATCGCGACGACATTGCCGATCAGCGCGGCCGGCACCATCATCGCGATCAGGTGGCCCTGCGCGGCGCCGGTGATCTCCGAATAGCCGATCGACAGCGGCAGGATGCCCTCGCCGATGCCGCCGCCGAGGATCGGCATCACGATATAGAAGAACGTGTGCTGCGGGTCATAGCCGAACGCGAGGCCCACGACGATCCCGGCCGCGATCGCAGCCGCGGTGCCGACGAGCAGCGGCACGAACATCTTGAGGAAGCCCTGGATCAGGATCTTCCGGTTCATCCCGAGGATGCTCCCGGCAACCAGGCACGCGATGTAGAGATACTGAAGATTGGCCGTCTTCATCGTCACCGTGATCGCCTTGAGCGTCGCGTCGTCCATCAGCCGATAGCCCAGCAGCGCCGACGGCACGAACAGGCACAGGATCGCGGGGCCGCCGATATGCCGGAACACCGGGATCCGCCGGCCGATCTCGCCGAGCAGCAGCCCGGACAGCATCAGCACCGCGAAGCCGCCGATCATGTCGTTCGGCAGCCGCTTCGTCACGGCCGCGAGGATCGTGACGGCCGCGATCGCGACGAACATCGGCAGCGGCATCCCGCCGATCTTCAGGTTCAGCAGCCACGCGAGCGGCGTGGACGGCGGCAGGCTCGTCTGCACGGGGGAAGCTTCCATGTCATGTCTCCGTTTCTTGTATTGAGTTCGCACATCGGCAGGGCCGGACGAAACCGCGCAGTGCGCGTCCGGCCCCGTGCTGCGGGCGCCGAGGCGCCCCTGTCACACCGCGCGCTGCTGCTTCGGCAAATCGATCTTCATCCACGGGCTGGCCGTGTGATGGCGCGCCTCGAACGCATCGATCGCGTCGCGATCGGCGAGCGTCATGCCGATCATGTCCAGCCCGTCGACGAACATGCGCTTCTGCCGCTCGGGCAGATCGAACGGGTACTCGCTTCCGTCTGCGGTCCTGACGACCTGGCGCAGCACGTCGATCGTCAGCGTGCTCGTAGCCGGGTTGCGCGCCTGTTCGACGAGCGTCGACACGACGGCCGGATCGAGCATCACCAGCAACAGCCGGTTGTTCAGCGCGTTGAAGTAGAAGATCTCGCCGAAGCTCGGCGCGATCACCGCGTCGAAGCCCGCCTGCTGCAAGCCCCACACCGCGTGTTCGCGGCTGGAGCCGCAGCCGAAATTGGCGCCGGCCACGAGAATGCGCGCCCCTTGATATTCCTTGCGGTTCAATACGAAGTCCGGCCGCCGCGCGCCCGAACCGTCGTGGCGGAGGTCGTACAGCACCCCGCGCGCGAGCCCCGACTTGTCGATGCCGAGCAGAAACTGCTTCGGCATGATCTGGTCGGTATCGAGATTGTTCAGCGGCAGCGGCGCGGCAATGCCGGTGACGGATGCGTGCTCACGCATGATCGAACTCCTTGCGTACGTCGACGATGCGCCCGGCCAGCGCGGCGGCGGCGGCCATCGCCGGACTCATCAGGTGGGTGCGGGCGCCACGTCCCTGGCGGCCCTCGAAATTGCGGTTCGTCGTCGACGCGCAGCGCTGGCCGGGCGCGAGGACGTCGTCGTTCATCGCGAGGCACATCGAGCAGCCGGGCTGGCGCCATTCGAAACCCGCGTCGATCAGCGTGCGTGCGATGCCTTCGCGCTCGGCCTGCTCGCGCACCGCGACCGACCCCGGCACGACCATCGCGCGCACCGACGGCGCGACCGTGCGGCCGCGCACGACGTTCGCCACGGCGCGCAGGTCTTCGATGCGCGCGTTCGTGCACGAGCCGATGAACACGTGGTCGACGTGCAGGCCATCGATCGGCTGCCCGGCATCGAGCCCCATGTAGTCGAGCGCCTTGCGCGCGTTGTCGCGTTCGAGCGGCTCGGCCGACAGCGCCGGAATGCGCGCGGTGATCGCAATGGCCTGGTCGGGGCTCGTGCCCCAGGTCACGAACGGCGCGACGTCCGCCGCATCGAAACGATGCGTGATGTCGAATTGCGCGTCGGCATCGGATTGCAGTTGCGTCCACTGCGCGGCGGCGGCGTCGATCCGGGCCGCCGGCAGATCGCGGATCCGGTCGCGGACGTAGGCGACCGTCGTCGCGTCGGGCGCGATGAGTGCGCCGCGCGCGCCGGCTTCGACCGTCATGTTGCACAGGGTCATGCGCGCTTCGGCGCTCAGCGCGTCGATCGCCGGCCCGCAGTACTCGACGACGAAGCCGCGCGCGCCCTGCGCGCCGATCTTCGAGATGATGTACAGCACGAGATCCTTCGACGTGGTGCCGGCCGGCAGCGCGCCGTCCACGCGGATGCGCATGTCACGCGCAACGCGGTACACCAGCGTCTGCGTCGCCAGCACATGCTCGACTTCCGACGTGCCGATGCCGAAGCCGAGCGCGCCCAGCGCACCGTAGGTCGTCGTGTGGCTGTCGCCGCACAGCACGACCATGCCGGGCCGGATCAGCCCGATCTCGGGCGCAACGACGTGCTCGATCCCCTGTTCGGTGTCCTGCACGTCGAACAGGTGGATGCCGTGCTGGCGGCAGTTGCGCGTGAAATTCGCGGCCTGGCTGGCCGCCGCGTCGATGACGATCGTGCGCTGGCCGACCGGAACGGGATGCGTCGGAATCACGTGATCGACGATGCCCATCTGTTTTTCCGGGCAGCGCACCGGCAGGTTCCGCTCCGCGAGCCCGGCGAACGCCTGCGGGCTCGTGTACTCGTTCATGATGTGCAGGTCGGCGTACAGCACGACGTGCTGCGCGTCGACGCGGGATACCGTGTGGCTCGCCACGATCTTCCGGTAAAGCGTCTGTCCCATCGTTTCCCCCTCCTTGTTGCGAAAACGCCCCGGTGCGGACGTTTCGGCAAGTGTAATTTGGAGGGTGACGCCTTAAAATGAGGCGCAGCTTAACCCATTATTAAATGAAACTTTAAGATGGATCCGATCGCAGACCTGGAATTCTTCGCGCGGCTCGTCACGCACGGCAGCCTGTCGGCGCTCGCGCGCGACCTCGGCGTCACGCCGCCGGCCGTCAGCGCACGGCTCAACCAGATCGAGCGGCGCCTCGGCGTGAAGCTGCTGAACCGCACCACGCGGCGGCTGGCGATGACCAACGAGGGCGAGGTGTATCTCGCGACCGGCTCGAAGCTGCTCGAGCAGGTGCACGAACTCGAGCGCACGGTATCGAGCAGCCGCAACCAGCCACAAGGCCTGCTCAAGGTCAACGCGACCTTCGGCTTCGGGCGCCGCCACATCGTGCCCGCACTGTCCGCGTTCCGCGAACGTCATCCGGAAGTCGAGATCCAGCTCGAACTCACCGACCGCCCGATGAACCTCGCCGAGCTCGCGTACGACGTGGGGATCCGGTTCGGCGAGTTGCCCGACCAGCGCGTGGTGGGCCGCAAGCTCGCGGCGAACCGGCGTTTCGTCTGCGCGTCGCCCGCCTATCTGAAAGCGAACGGTGTACCCAAGGTACCCGGCGACCTGCGCGGCCACCGCTGCATCGTGCTGCGCGAGAACGACACCGCGTACGGCACATGGCACTTCACGAAAGGCAAGCGCCACGAACTCGTCAAGGTGCATGGCGTGATGAGCAGCAACGACGGCGAAGCGACGCTGCGCTGGGCAATCGACGGGCATGGCGTGCTGGTGCGGTCCGAGTGGGACGCGCAACCGTTCATCGATTCGGGCGCACTGACGCGCGTGCTCGCGGACTGGTCGCTGCCGCCGTCGGATATCTACGCGGTGTATCCGGAGCGGCTCAACCTGTCGGCGAAGGTGCGGGTGTTCATCGAGTTTCTTTGCGAGTATCTCGAGCGGCGCGCGTGACGGCGGGGAACGCGACGGCAGCATGGGCCGCAGCAAGAAAAAAGCCGGCACAAGGCCGGCTTCGTCGTCGAAACGCGAGATATCGCCCGCGCCCGCTCACCGCATGCACGCCGAGGCGAGCTTGCCGACCGTGATCACGGCCTGCTCGATCTCCGGCGACCACGGGCTGCTGTAGTTCAGCCGAATGAAATTCCGGTAGCTGTCCGTGATCGAGAACATGTAGCCGGGCCCGATCGTGATCCCCTGCTCCAGCGCGAGCTGGTACAGCCGCATCGCGTCGACCTGCGCGGGCAGCTCGACCCACAGCACGTACCCGCCCGCCGGGCTCGAGATGCGCGTGCCTTCCGGGAAGAACCGCGACACCATCGCGCGCATCAGGTTCGCCTGCTGCGCGTAGGCCTTGCGCAGGCGACGCAGGTGATGCTCGTAGCCGTCGCGTTCGAGAAACTCCGCGATCGCGAGCTGCGGCAACGACGGCGTCGCGAGCGTGTTCAGGAATTTCAGCTTCTCGACCTTGTCACGATAGCGGCCCGGCAGCGCCCAGCCGATCCGGTACGCGGCCGTCAGGCTCTTCGAGAACGACGAACAGTGCAGCACAATCCCGTTGCGGTCATACGACTTCAACGAACTCGGATGCGCATCGCCGAAATACAGTTCGTTGTACACGCCGTTCTCGATCAGCGGCATCCCGGCCCTCGTCGCGAACTCGACCAGCTCGCGCTTGCGCTCGTCAGGCATCTGGAAGCCGAGCGGGTTCTGGAAGTTCGGCATCACCATGCACGCGGCGATCGGCTGCGACTTCGCGATCGCGGCCAGCGCGGCGATGTCGATCCCGTATTCCGGATGCGTCGCCACCTCGATCGCCTTCATCCCCATCCGCTCGATCGCGTGCAGCATCGCGTAGAACGTCGGCGATTCCACCGCGATTGTGTCACCCGGCTTTGCAACGGCTTGCAAACACAGGTTGATCGCCTCCGTCGCGCCGACCGTCACGATGATCTCGTTCGGGTCCACCGACATCCCGTTTTCCAGGTAGCGGCGTGCAATCTGCCGGATCAGCCGCGGATGGCCAGGCGGCAGCCCGTCCGTCACGCCCCACAGCGACTTGTCGCGACCGGCCGCATACGCATAGCGGTTCAGCTTCTCGAACGGAAACAGGCTCGGGTCCGGATACGGCGAACCGAGCGGCACCGCGTCGTCGGTGCCGATCGAGCGCAGCGTCGACAGCACCAGCCGGCTCACGTCGACCGACGACGAGATCGCGATCGGCTTCGACGGCCGCAGCTCGCGCACCGGCGCATGGCTGTCGTCGCGCCGCAGGTTCACGAAATAGCCCGACTGCGGCCGGCTTTCGAGCAGCCCGCGGCTTTCCAGCAGCAGATACGCATGCAGCACGGTCGTGATGCTGATCCGGTGCTGCTGGCTCGCCTGCCGCACCGACGGAATCCGGTCGCCGTGTCGATATACGCCCTGGCGGATCAGGCGCTCGATGTCGTCCGCGAGTTTTTCATAGAGTTTCATCGCGCGTCTCCCGCCGGCGCGCGCAGCCGCGCCGCCCTGCCGTTTGCGTCCGACACGCACGTGTTTTGCCCGCCGACCGGGCCGTCGTGATTCCTGATCTTTCCCTCCGGTTTTGCCTTTTCCATCGCACTGGCTCTCTCTTGAAGATGCGCCAACAGGGTTCCGGTAGAACTGGATCTGCGGCACTGTGCACTTGATGATGGAATCTTAAGAGCAGAACAGTTGGCGGCGAGTACACACATCGACCACGCGAACAAGAGTACAGTTCGGCGCGCATCGCGTATCGCGAGAAAACTGTACGTCTTATGAAATGACCGGACGGCCGGGAGCCTTGCGCCGCATGGCCGGATCGGCCCGGAACGCCCGTCGCACGGGCTTTCGCGTGGCTACGTCAATTGGGGTGCAATACTGTGCGTCCGCACAGTTTTCACTGCCGGAGTCAGACCATGCAGTACACGATCGAACAGGCATCCGCCGCCGACGGCACGATCCGCGCCGCCCGACAAGTACAGATGAGTAAATGGTGTCGGAGCGAAGCGGCCGGCCGCGTCGACGTCCGAGCATCGCACTCATGCGCTGCCGACCAGGAGGCCGCACATGCCTGATCGAGACCTCGCCGCGCTGCTCGTCGCGCGCCTGGCCGGCCGCGCCGACCATCCACGCTTCACCGGCACGCCGATCGACCTGTCGACGCTCGACGCGCACACGCTCGGCGCGGTCTGGCCGGCACTGCGCCGTGTCGAGCACGAGATCATGGTGCGCGACCAGGCGTTCGACGACCCGCGTGCCGAATTCGCGCGCTGGCTGCATGGGCAAATCGATGCGCTCGGACTCGTGCCGCTGGTCGACGCCGATGCCGCGCTCGAACTGTTCCGCGATATCCCGGCCGGCGAGTGGAAACGCGCGCTGGAGGAGTTGCCCTGCCTCGACACCCTGCCGTCGCCGGCGCTGCAAGCCGAACTCGCGCGCATCGCGGACGAACCGGAGGAAGGCGACGTGCACTCGGGATCCAGCGCGTATGGGGTGTATACGCTCGACCGGTTCGCCGGCCGCCGCGACTTCTCGGCGCGACGCGACGCGTATGCGCAAGCGCTGGCGGATTCGCCGTTTCGCGTGCGCGAACTCGACGTGCTGCCCGAACTCGGGCCGGCCGCGCTGCTTGCGCTGGCCGCGACGAACAACGGCTACTTCGCGCCGAGGCGGCTGTGGCTCGACTTCAGCGATCCGGCCATCACGCTCGCGGAAGACGCCGCGTATGTCGCGTTCGCGCACGACGCGCTGACCGAGGCCGCGCAGCAGGTCGCGGCGCTCCACGCGGGTGCCGTTCCATACGCAGCCGATCGTGCGTTCACGACCGACGACGCACAGGTCGTCGCGCGCGCCGCGCGCGTGGCCGCCTATCGCGACGAAGCGTGGCTGCGCCCGCTGATA
>NZ_JAAGPB010000301.1:0-10605 GCF_017104585.1 Burkholderia sp. Ac-20392 | reverse complement strand
CGCCGCGCTGCTGGCGCTCGTACTGACGCGTGACGACCCGCGCGCGCGGCAGCGCCGCGTCGCGGTGGTCGGTGCAACGGCGTACGGGCGTGTCGCGGTCGAGCGGATGCAGCTCGCGCCGCAGGGGCCTTTCGTGGCGGCGTGCGTATTCGATGACGACGCACAGGCTGCCACCGGCGGGATCGGCGGCGTGCCGATCATCGACGACTGGGACGCGTTGCGCGACCTGATTCGCGGCGGAGAGATCGACGAGGTATGGCTCACGCTGCCGATGTCGCACGAGTGGCGGATCCAGCGCATCGTCCGCGAGTTGCGCGACGAGTTCGTGGAACTGCGGCTGCTGCCCGACGTACGACAGATGGCGGTGGTCGATCGCTCGGCGACCGACGTGCTCGGCATGCCGGCCATCAACCTCGCGACCACGCCGCGCTCGGCGCCGGAGCTGTGGGCGAAGTTCGCATTTGACCGGCTGTTCGCATTCGGCGTGCTGATTCCGTTGCTGCCGCTGCTGTCGATGCTGGCCGTCGCGGTCAAGCTGTCGTCGCCGGGGCCCGTGCTGTTCAGGCAGCGCCGCAAGGGCGTCGACGGCCGGGAGTTCGACATCCTGAAGTTCCGGACGATGCGCGTGCATCGCGACCAACCGGGTGTCGTGCGGCAGGCGTCGCGCAACGATTCGCGCATCACGCGGGTCGGCGCGTTCCTGCGGCGCACGTCGCTCGACGAGCTGCCGCAATTCTTCAACGTGCTGTTCGGGCAGATGTCGGTCGTCGGTCCGCGCCCGCATGCGATCGAACACGACGACTTCTACCGGCAACTGATCGACTGCTACATGTATCGCTACCGCGTGCGGCCCGGCATCACTGGGTGGGCACAGGTGAACGGCTATCGCGGCGAGACGCGCAAGGTCGAGGCGATGGAAGCGCGCGTGAAGTTCGATCTGTTCTACATGCAGAACTGGAGCTTCTGGTTCGACATGAAGATCATCCTGTTGACGGTCGTGCGGGGATTCATCGGGCGCAATGCATTCTAAGGATGGCGAATCGTCCGGAAAGCGGTGCGTTGTGCGATCGAACGTACCGACCGGAGCCCATCTGACGGACACACTGACGGCACAGCAGCATCCCGCGTAACGGGGTGTCCGGCGGCGCAAAAGCGCGCCGCAGCCATCGGAATGGTCACGAACATGTCAACGTCGATTCGGGAGCGAAGCGCACCGGTACTGCAGGAAGCGCGCGCGGAGCGGGGCGCTGGTACGGCCGCGTCTGCCGCGCGGTCGTGCCGGCTCGCGATCAACGGGAAATTCACCGCGCAGCGCATGACGGGCGTTCAGCGCGTGGCATACGAACTGACGACCGAACTCGCGCGGATCGCGAGCGCCGACGATGCACTGGCGCTCGTCGTGCCATCCGATCACGATCCGGCGGCCATGCCGGCCGGCGCGCGGTCGCTGACGTCAGGGCGCCGGCACGGCACGCTGTGGGAACAATGGACGCTGCCGCGCACGACGCGCGGCCGGACCTTGTTGAGCCTTTGCAACATGGGTCCGCTGGTCAAACGCGATCAACTGCTGATGATTCATGACGCGGCGATTTTCGATCTGCCACACGGCTATTCGATGGCGTTTCGCCTCTGGTACCGCTTCGCGTTCTCGATCATGAAGCGACGTGCGCGCCATATCGTGACGGTTTCGCATTTTTCACGAACGCGGCTGGCTGCGCGGCTTGGCGTGCCGCCTGCACGCCTGTCGGTCGTGCCGGGTGCGGTCGATCATATCGACCGCATCGATGCCGATCCCGGCGTGCTGTCGCGCCTGAATCTCGAGACGGACCGCTACGTGTTGTTCGTCGGGTCGCTCGCGCCCGGCAAGAATCTCGTGCGCGCACTGGCCGCGGTGGCGCTGATGCGCGAGTCGCACCCGACGTTGCGCTTCGTGATCGCGGGTGGCGCCAATGCGAAGATCTTTGGCGCACGGGCGGCCGGCCTGCGCGAAGACGATCCGTACGTCACATGGGCCGGTTACGTGACCGACGGCGAGCTGAAGGCGCTGTACGAGCATGCGGGCTGCTTCGTGTTTCCGTCGCTATACGAAGGATTCGGGTTGCCGCCGCTCGAGGCGATGCGGTGTGGCTGCCCGGTCGTCGTGTCGCACGAAGGGGCGTTGCCGGAAGTCTGCGGCGGTGCAGCGCTGTTCTGCGATGCGTATTCGCCGCCGGATATCGCCGCGGCGATCGCCCGCGTCATGGACGATCCCGAACTGCGGGCACGGCTGCGCACGCTGGGCCGCGAGCACGCGCAGCGGTACAGCTGGCAGCGCTCGGCGCGCACGTTGATCGACATCGTCCGTGGCGACGCCTGACGTACGCTGACGCGGCGTTGCGCACGGGTCGAGCGATGCCGGCGGTGTCTGCGACACCCCCATTCGACGACGTCGCGATTTCACGTCCGTCCCCAAATTCCGCATACTTCTGCGCGCACCGAGCGCCACGCTGATTCCAGTCAACACACGCGTGTTCAATGGGTTTATCCTGCGTCGAATGCGTCCGGCACTTCGTGTCTCCGGGCGCACATCCGGACACGGTGGCAGGCGGTGACGCCTGCCCGCCGCGCACCGGCGCGACACCGCGCGCCGCAATGCTGCGCGCGGAACCCGGAACAGGAGAGACGGTCATGGCGCTCGACCAACAACAACGGCAGACGCTGAAACAGCGGCTGAACGAGAGCGAGCAGACGTTGCGTGCGGAGATTCGCACCACCGAAGACCAGCGCGCGTCGGAATCCTACGCAGACCTCGCCGGCGCGGCGCCGGACGAGGGCGACGAGGCCAATGCGGATCTGTTCGTCGACGTCGATCATGCGTTGATCGGCATGAAACTGACCGAGCTGCGCGCGATCGGCCGCGCCCAGCAGCGGATGCGTGACGGCAGCTACGGCGAGTGCATCGACTGCGACGGCTCGGTTGGCTACGAGCGCCTGCTGGCACGGCCGGCCGCCGAACGCTGCACGCATTGCCAGTCGATCTACGAACGGCACTACGCCACGACGCCGCGCGCCTCCCTCTGACTCCGACGTCTCAGCCATCACGGCGCTGCACGCGCGGCGCGGCCGGCGTACGATGATGAACGGGCGCCCGGCGGCGTCAGCATGCAGCGCCGGGCGGGCAGACGCCGTCGCGCATGCGCACGGCGCCATCCACGTGGAAGGGAGCCACGCCGATCATGCCGATCCACAATGCCGGGTGTGCGGCCGTGTTCGCCGAGATTGCCGACATGCTCGAGATCCAGGGCGCCAATCCGTTCCGGGTGCGTGCCTATCGCAATGCCGCACGGACGATTGCCGACTACGGGCGCGATATCCCGACGATGGTCGCGAACGGCGACGATCTCGGGAAGATTCCGTCGATCGGGCCGGATCTCGCGTCGAAGCTGCGCGAGATCGCCGCGACCGGCACATGCGAATTGCAGCAAACGCTGCGTCACGCGTTGCCGGGCGCGATCGTCGAGCTGCTCGACGTGCCGGGGCTCGGCGCCAAACGCGTGAAGGCGCTGCACGATGCGCTGCACGTCGATTCGCTCGAGCAGCTTCGCGCGGAAGCGAAGAGTGGGCACGTGCGCGAGCTGCCGGGCTTCGGCGCGAAAACCGAAGCGCATCTGCTCGAAGCGATCGACGACCGGCTGAAGCGCGAACCTCAACGTTTCCTGCTCCCTGATGCGGCGCACTCGCTGCTGCCGCTGCTCGAACGCCTGCGTGCGATCGCGGGCGTCGGCAAGGCCGTGCCGGCCGGCAGTTTCCGCCGCCGGCGCGAGACGGTCGGCGATCTCGACATCCTCGTCACCGCGCGCGATCCGGTGGCCGTCGCCGAAGCGTTCGTCGGTTATGGCGAGGTGGCGCGCGTGCTGGCGCACGGCAAGACGAAGTCGAGTGTCGTGCTCGTCAGCGGGTTGCAGGTCGACCTGCGCGTTGTCGATGCCGACGCATTCGGCGCGGCGCTCGTCTACTTCACCGGATCGAAGGCGCACAACATCGCGTTGCGCAGGATCGCACAGGCCGGCGGGCTGAAGATCAACGAGTACGGCGTGTTTCGCAGTGACGAACGGATTGCGGGTGAGACCGAGGCGTCGATCTATGCGTCGATCGGGCTGCACGACGTGCCGCCCGAGTTGCGCGAGGATCGCGGCGAGATCGACGCAGCGCGCGCGGGCACGCTGCCGGCGCTGGTCGAACGCAAGCACGTCCACGGCGACCTGCATGCGCATACCGACGCATCGGCAGGCCGTGACAGCCTGCGTGCGATGGCCGATGCAGCACGCGCACGCGGGTTCGCGTATCTGGCCATCACCGACCGGGCGCCGCACGCCGGCGGCCGCAGCAACTTCGACTGGCTTGCCCGGCAACTGGACGAGATCGATCGCCTCAACGCGTCGTTCGACGATTTCGTGCTGCTCAAGGGCGTGGAAGCCGGCATTCGCGAGGACGGCGGCCTCGATGTGCCCGATGCGATGCTCGGCCGGCTCGATCTCGTGGTCGGTGCGGTACGCGACGGCTTCGAGTTGCCGCGCGATGCGCAGACCGCGCGCATGCTGCGCGCGATGGATCATCCGCATTTCACGATTCTCGCGCACCCGACGGGCCGCGTGCTCGGCGAGCGCGACGCGTGCGAACTCGACGTGCCGCGGGTGATCGCGCATGCGGCGGCGCGCGGCTGCTTCGTCGAACTCGATGCGCAGCCGCGGCGGCTCGACCTGCCGGACATCTGGTGCCGCGAGGCCGCGAAGGCCGGCGTGCCGGTGGCGATCGGCTCGGATGCGTGCAGTGCGGACGAACTCGACAATCTTGCGTACGGCGTCGATCAGGCGCGTCGAGGCTGGCTCACGCGAGCCGACGTGCTGAACACGCGTACGCTCGCGCAATTGAGGCCGTTGCTGGCGCGCACGATGGGAGCGGGCGGCGCGTCGAAGCGCAGCGGCGTCGCGAAGGGCGCGTGAACGCGGCCGACGGCGCGTGCCGTCAGCCGCTGGCCATACATGAATGCGGTTCCGTCATGCCAGCACGCCGGTCGCCGGCACGTAGGGCAGACCAAGCGCCAGCGCGACGGCTTCGTACGTGATGTGTCCGTCGCACACGTTCAGGCCCGCGCGCAGGTGCGGATCGTCGGTCATCGCCTGCTTCCAGCCCTTGTCGGCGAGCGCGAGCGCATGGGTGAGCGTTGCGTTGTTCAGCGCGAAGGTCGACGTGCGCGCGACCGCGCCGGGCATGTTCGCGACGCAGTAGTGCACGACGCCGTCGACGACGAAGGTCGGGTCCGCGTGCGTCGTCGCGTGCGAGGTTTCGAAGCATCCGCCCTGGTCGATCGCGACGTCGACGACGACCGCCCCCGTGCGCATCGTCGCGATCATGTCGCGCGTGACGAGCCGCGGCGCCGATGCGCCCGGCACGAGCACGGCGCCGATCACGACGTCGGCATCGCGCACGGCTTCGTCGATCGTGTGCGCATTCGAGCAGACGGTCGTGATCCGGTTGGCGAACACGAGGTCGAGCTGGCGCAGCCGGTTCACGTTGGTGTCGAGCACGGTGACGCGTGCGCCGAGGCCGACCGCCATTTGCAGCGCGCCGGTGCCCACCACGCCCGCGCCGAGCACGACGACATGCGCGGCCGGCACGCCGGGCACACCGGCCATCAGCAGGCCACGTCCGCCGCGCGGGCTTTCGAGGTGGGTCGCCGCGACCTGGATCGACATGCGCCCGGCCACCTCGCTCATCGGCGCGAGCAGCGGCAGGCCGCCGCCGGGGCCCGTCACGGTTTCGTAGGCGATGCAGACGGCGCCGGACTTCACGAGCGCGGCCGCCTGGTCGGGATCGGGCGCGAGATGCAGGTACGTGTAGAGGATCTGCCCGCGTCGCAACATCGCGCATTCCGCCGGTTGCGGCTCCTTGACCTTGATGATCATGTCGGCACGCGCGAAGACTTCGTCGGCGCCGTCGCAAAGCGATGCGCCCGCGGCCGTGTAGTCGTTGTCGAGCAGGCCGATCGCGGTGCCTGCGCCGCGCTGCACCAGGACGCGATGGCCGTGCCGCGTCAGTTCGTGCGCGCCGGCCGGCGTGAGGCCGACACGGTATTCGTGGTTCTTGATCTCTTTCGGCACACCGATCAGCATGAGTCGCCTCCATGGCCTTCGTTATCGTTGTCGTGCAGGTGCGCCATGCGGCGAACGATGCACGTGCGGCCGGCCGCGCCGGGGCGTATCGACCGCAGTACTGGAATAACAGGGTAGTAGTGCGCGGAGGGAAGTCAAGCGGCCGGCCCGCGCGCGCCTGCGGTCGCACTGCATTGCAACATGCGTCGTGGCGGGTTGCGACCGGACGTCGCAATGCACGCGTTGCCGGGTTTCGGTATCGTCACGTGTGTCGCGGACCGGGGCCGCGTGCCGGCACCTGGCCGGCAACACATCGAGATAACGAGACAACGAGACGAGGACATCGATCGACATGACCGGAGCGTATTTCAGCGTGCCGACGCTTTGCGCAATCGCGCTCATTCACGTCTACTGGGCGTTGGGCGGGCAGCGCGGCAAAGGGGCGGCCATTCCGGAGCAGGACGGCGAACCGCTGCTGCGGCCGACTGCCATTGGCACGTTCGCGGTCGCGGCGGTGTTGCTGGGCGGCGCGTGCGTGGTCGCCGCGCGTGCCGGCTGGCTGGGGCCAAACGCGTATCACGGCACGATCTCGTTCGCGGTCGTTGCGTTCGCACTGATCTTTGCGGTGCGGGCCGTCGGCGATTTCCGTTACGTCGGCTTCTTCAAGCGGATTCGCGGGTCGCGTTTCGCACGCATGGACACGCTGTATTACTCGCCGCTTTGCGCGGCGCTGGCGCTGTCCATCGCGTCGATGTTCTGGCCGTGGTGAGCGCGCGTCTCAGCGCGCGGGCCCGTCCATCTCTTTAAGGAATTCCGCCGGCACGGTGTCGGTCAGCCATACGCCGTTCTCCGCGACGAAGAACGTATGGCCTTGCCGATGCATGCGCAGCGCATCGACCTCGAGAATCACCGGCACGCCGTAGCGCGTGCCGACGGCCAGCGCCGTCCGGATGTCCGGCGACAGATGCACGTGATGACGGGCGCCTGGTTTCAGTCCTTGCACCCGAATCGAATCCAGGAAGCGCGTCGCGGTGCCGTGATAGAGGCGCTCGGGCGGCTGCGCGGCCGGATAACTGCGTTGCACGACGGGCGTCGAATGCCCTTGTACCGCACGGATGCGACGGCCGTCGTCGGAAAGGGCGAAGCGCTGCTTGTCGTTGGTCGCGCAGACGGTTTCGAGCGTCGCGCGATCGAGATGGAGCCCCTGGCGGGTGGCGCCGGCGATCAGTTCGTCGATGTCGGCCCAGCCTTCCTGGTCGAGTTGCAGCCCGATCGTCTGCGGCGCGTGGCGCAGCAGGTAGCTGAGGGTTCGGCTGATGCGGGTCGCGTCGGGCGCCGGCAGTTCATTCTTCTGTGTCTTCATGAGTCGCGGAGGCTACCAGACCGCCATGCAAACCGGCACTCCCGGGTGCGCCGCGTGGCTGGAAAGCGACAGCCTTCGGTGCAACTCGCCACACAACAATCGTCTATCTGACGCCTGCATCAGCCGGTAATCACGCGATTCCTGTGTGTTCCGGCTTCCGGATTTTTCAATTGTTGCGATTTTCGATGCATTGAATTGCATTGGAGTAACTCTTGATGGAACCGGTTCCATATATAATTCGCGGCACTTGTCGCCGGACCCGAAAGAGGGTCGTGCACGTCGCGCTTGCTGTCGGCAAACGCGGCGTCTAAGTTGAATGAGGGTCATGAGCGATGAGGGGCAGATGCGGGCAGATGCCGGTATTTGTCAGACGATAAGGCTCGCAAAGAAGCCGATCCGTGCAGCGCAGCCTGAATTGGCGCGACGCGCGGCTGCATGAAGGCGTTGCCGCGCATTGCACGGACGGCGCCTGCATCGTGGTTGTTCGCAACAGACGAAAGAACAGGACGGCCAGCCGCGTGCGGCATGGCTGCCATGCCGGACATGCCGCATGCGGAGTGCGCGCGTCCGGGCCCCGATCCCCAACGATCAACATCCGACCATGTCCACGTCACCTGACAAACCCAACTCGCGCCGCCGTTTCCTGCGCACGTCGGTCGCGCTCGTGCCGATCGCGTCGGTCGCCGGCTGCGACCTGCGCTCGTCGTCGCCGTCCGCGACGACCGGCAACGCGCCCGGTGCATCGGCCAACGCCGAACGCGCTCCGTACAAGCCGACCTTTTTCGATGCGAAGGAATGGGCGTTCGTCCAGGCCGCCGTCGACCGGCTGATTCCGGCCGACGCCGAAGGCCCCGGCGCGCTCGAATCGGGCGTGCCCGAATTCATCGATCGCCAGATGGAGACGCCGTATGCGCACGGCGCCACCTGGTACATGCAGGGGCCGTTCCAGCAGGGCGTGCCCGAGCTCGGCTATCAGTTGAAGCTGGTGCCGCGCGACATCTACCGGCTCGGCATCGCGGCGGTCAACCGTTATTGCGAGAAGACCCACGGCAAGGCGTTCGCGGATCTCGACGCGCCGACGCGCGACACCGTGCTCGGCGCGCTGGAGAAGGGCGGCGCGCAGATCGACGACGTGCCGCCCGGCGTGTTCTTCGGCCAATTGCTGCAGAACACGCGCGAAGGTTACTTCTGCGATCCGGTGCATGGCGGCAATCACGACATGGCCGCGTGGAAGATGATCGGCTTTCCGGGCGCGCGCGCGGACTTCATGGATTTCGTCAACCAGAGCGGCAAGCCCTATCCGTACGGCCCCGTCTCGATCAACGGGGAGCGCAGCTGATGGCCGCAGAGAAAAAACCGCATGTCGATGCGGTGATCGTCGGCTTCGGCTGGACCGGCGCGATTCTCGCGAAGGAACTGACCGAAGCGGGCCTGAACGTCGTCGCGCTCGAGCGCGGCGAGTATCGCGACACCTATCCGGACGGCGCGTATCCGAACACGATCGACGAGCTCACCTACAACATCCGCAAGAAGCTGTTCCTCGACCTGTCGAAGACGACCGTGTCGATCCGCCACGGCCTGCAGGACACCGCGCTGCCGTACCGGCAGCTCGCCGCGTTCCTGCCGGGCGAAGGCGTGGGTGGCGCGGGGCTGCACTGGTCGGGCGTGCATTTCCGGATCACGCCGGAAGAGCTGCGCCTGCGCAGCCACTATGAAGAGCGCTACGGCAAGAAGTTCATCCCCGAAGGGATGACGATCCAGGACACGGGCGTGACCTACGAGGAGCTCGAGCCGCATTTCGACTTCGCCGAGAAGGTGTTCGGCACGTCGGGGCAGGCGTACAAGGTCGGCGGCAAGGTGGTCGGCGACGGCAACGTGTTCGAAGCGAACCGCAGCGACAACTTCCCGCTGCCCGCGCAGCTCAACACCTATTCGGCGCAGCGCTTCTCCGATGCCGCCAAGTCGCTCGGCCTGCATCCGTACCGGCTGCCGTCGGCGAACACGTCGGGCCCGTACACGAACCCGTACGGCGTGCAGATGGGGCCGTGCAACTTCTGCGGCTACTGCAGCGGCTATGCGTGCTACATGTACTCGAAGGCGTCGCCGAACCTGAACATCCTGCCCGCGCTGAAGCAGGCGCCGAACTTCGAGCTGCGCTCGAAGTGCCACGTGCTGCGCGTCGACCTCGACGATACGAAGAAGCGTGCGACGGGCGTGACCTACGTCGACCCGGCCGGGCGTGAAGTGCATCAGCCGGCCGATCTCGTGATCGTGGCCGCGTTCCAGTACCACAACGTGCACCTGCTGCTGCTGTCGGGTATCGGCAAGCCGTACGACCCGATCTCGGGCGAAGGCGTCGTGGGCCGCAATTTCGCGTACCAGAACCTGTCGACGATCAAGGCGTTCTTCGACAAGGACACCTACACGAATCCGTTCATCGGCGCGGGCGGCAACGGCGTCGCGGTGGACGATTTCAACGCGGACAACTTCGACCACGGCCCGCTCGGCTTCGTCGGCGGCTCGCCGCTGTGGGTGAACCAGGCCGGCGTGAAGCCGATCAGCGGCATCGCGACGCCGCCCGGTACGCCGCAATGGGGCTCCGCGTGGAAGAAGGCGGTCAAGGACAACTACGCGCACACGATCTCGATGGACGCGCACGGCACCAACATGTCGTACCGCGACGTGTATCTCGACCTCGATCCGACCTATCGCGATTCGTATGGCCAGCCGCTGCTGCGGATGACCTTCGACTGGAAGGACAACGACATCAAGATGGCGCAGTACGTGACCGGGCAGATGAAGAAGATCGCGGAGGCGATGGGGCCGAAGGCGATCGGCGTGTCGACGCGCGAGTTCGGCAAGCACTTCGATTCGCGCGCTTACCAGACGACTCACCTCGTCGGCGGCGCGATCATGGGCACCGACCCGAAGACGAGCGTGCTGAACCGCTACCTGCAGTGCTGGGACGTGCACAACGTGTTCGTGATGGGCGCATCGGCGCTGCCGCAGGGCATCGGCTACAACCCGACCGGGATCATCGCGGCGCTGGCCTACTGGTCGGCACGTGCGATCCGCGAGCAATACCTGAAAAATCCCGCCCCGCTGGTGACA
>NZ_JAAGPB010000300.1:0-10748 GCF_017104585.1 Burkholderia sp. Ac-20392 | reverse complement strand
GCTGCCGACCGGCCTGCCGAGCGACGTACTGCAGCGGCGCCCCGACGTCGCGTCGGCCGAGCGCGCGATGGCCGCCGCGAATGCGCAGATCGGCGTCGCGCGCGCCGCGTATTTCCCGCGCATCATGCTGTCACCCGATATCGGCTGGGATGCCACGCGCTTCGCCGGCCTGTTCACCGTGCCGTCGTTGCTGTGGTCGGTCGGCGGATCGCTCAGCCAGCCGCTGTTCGAAGGCGGCAAGCTGAAGGCCGGCGTCGATTTCGCGCAGGCCGGTTACGTCGCCGCGCAGGCCAGCTACCGGCAGACCGTGCTCACCGCATTCCAGGAGGTGCAGAATGCGGTCACGGGATTGTCGGTGCTTGCCGACGCCGCGCAGCAGGCCTCCGCGGCCGTCGACGACGCGCGCAAGCTCGTGTCGCTCGCGCAGGATCGTTACGCGGGCGGCCTGACGCCGTTCATCGACGTGCTGACGGCCCAACAGCAGTTGCTGACGAGCGAGCGGCAGGCCGTGCAGATCCAGGGCCAGCGCGCGGCGCTCGTCGTGTTTCTCGCGAAGGCGCTGGGCGGCGGCTGGGACGGCCATGCCGCGGGCGGCCCCGCACCGGCCGAGGTCGCGGCGGCAGCGCCGGCCCCGGCGCAACCGAGCCCTTAACCGGATTACCCGGACAACGGATTCGAACATGAAAGTCCTGATCGTCGAAGACGAACCGAAAGTCGTTGAATACCTGAAAAGCGGCCTGACCGAGGAAGGCTGGGTCGTCGACACCGCGCTAGACGGCGAAGACGGCGCATGGAAAGCCGTCGAATTCGACTACGACGTGGTCGTGCTCGACGTGATGCTGCCGAAGCTCGACGGCTTCGGCGTGCTGCGCGCATTGCGCGCGCAGAAGCAGACGCCCGTCATCATGCTGACCGCGCGCGACCGCGTCGACGACCGCGTGCGCGGGCTGCGCGGCGGCGCCGACGACTACCTCACCAAACCGTTCTCGTTCCTCGAGCTGATCGAACGGCTGCGCGCGCTGACACGTCGTGCACGCGTGCAGGAATCGACGCTGATCTCGATCGGCGACCTGCGGGTCGACCTGATCGGCCGCCGCGCCACGCGCGACGGCACACGGCTCGACCTGACCGCGCAGGAATTCCAGCTGCTCGGCGTGCTCGCACGGCGCAGCGGCGAGGTGCTGTCGAAGACGACCATCGCCGAACTCGTGTGGGACGTGAACTTCGACAGCAACGCGAACGTCGTCGAAACGGCGATCAAGCGCCTGCGCGCGAAACTCGACGGCCCGTTCACGGACAAGCTGCTGCACACGATCCGCGGGATGGGCTACGTACTCGAGGCGCGCGAGGACGGCGACACCGAGAGGCCGGCATGAAACGCTCGATCGTCCTGCGGCTGTCGGCGATGTTCGGCATCGTGTCGCTGCTCGTGTTCACGCTGGTGGGCTGCGGGCTGTTCGTGATGATGGAGCGCCAGTTGTTCGCCGAGCTGCGCGCGACGCTCGACACGCGCGCCAAGGTCGCCGAGATGATCGTGTCGCATGCGCTCACGCCCCAGCGCGGGCGTCTCATGCAGGAAAAGCTCGCCGACCTCGAACCGCCCGACGGTTCGACGCGCTACCAGGTCGACACCACGAACCCGGACTTCCGCTTTGGCCAGCCTGTCGACGGGGTGCCCGTCGGCGCGCCGTTCGGCGCCTTCCAGCAATACGCGCTGAACCACAGCACCTACGACGTGATGACGAAGACCGTCACGGTGGCCGGCAATGGCGAGCGGCCGACGCTGAAGCTGGTCGTCGCCAGCTCGTGCGAGCGCACGCAGCGGATGCTGCGCCGCTTCGGCTGGACGCTCGCCGGGCTGATCACGATCGCGACGATCATTACGCTGCTGCTGAGCCGTGCGGTGGCCCGCTTCGGGCTCGCGCCGCTCGACCGGCTGTCGCAGGACGCATCGGCGATCAGTCTCACGAACCGCCGCCAGCGGCTGCAGACCGACGCGCTGCCGGCCGAGTTGCGCGACCTCGCCACGTCGTTCAACGGTGCGCTCGACCGCATCCAGCAAACCTACGCGCGGCTCGAGGCGTTCAACGCGGACGTCGCGCACGAACTGCGCACGCCGATCAGCATCCTGATCGGCCAGACCCAGGTCGCGCTGACCAGCCGCGACCGCACGGTCGAGCGGATGCAGCAGACGCTGCAGTCGAACCTCGAGGAATTCGAGCGGCTGCGCGTGATCATCAACGACATGCTGTTCCTGTCGCGCAGCGACCGCGGCGAACGGGCGACCGACCTGAAGGACGTGTCGCTCGCCGACGAAGTGCGGCGCATGCTCGACTTCCTGGAAATCCCGCTCGACGAGGCGCAGTTGCGCGCCGAGCTGCACGGCGATGCGCGCGCGGCCGTCGATCCGTCGCTGTTCCGCCGCGCGATGACGAACCTGCTGATCAACGCGATCCAGCATTCGGCGCCCGGCGCGACGCTCAGCGTGACGATCGTGCGCCGTGACACGCTGGTCGAAATGTCCGTCGCGAACCCAGGCGAGCCGATCGACCCCGCCCGGCGTTCGCACGTGTTCGAGCGCTTCTACCGGCTCGAGGAAGCCCGCGCGAACAGCAAGGAGAACCACGGGCTCGGGCTGTCGATCGTCAAGGCCGTCGCCGAGATGCACGGCGGCAGCGTGTTCGTCGCCTGCTCGGGCGGCATCAACACGTTCGGCTTCTCGGTCTCGACGCAACCCTGCGCCGGCGGCCCGTTGCGCCCGGCCGACCTGCACGATACCCGGCCGGCGCACGCGCCCCGCGCGTTGCACTGACGGCCGCCGCGCGGCCGCCCGCCGAGGGCAGTTTTCTTCAATACGGGCCCGTTCGGCTCCCGTAGTCTCGATGCGACTTTCGACATTTCGCATGGAGACATCCAATGAGCATGCTGGTTTCGATGGCCGCGTTCGCGCTCGCCTCGTCGATCACCCCCGGTCCCGTCAACATCGTCGCGCTCAGCGCCGGCGCACGCCACGGCCTCGGCGCGAGCCTGCGCTATGCGGCCGGCGCGACGCTCGGCTTCGTCGCGCTGTTCCTGCTGATCGGCCTCGGGCTGCACGCGGCGCTCGCGCGCTGGCCGGTGCTGACCACCGCTACGCAGTGGTCGGGGATCGCGTTCCTGTTGTACATGGCGCTGCGGCTCGCGCTCGATGACGGCCGGCTGTCGGCCGACCCGGACGTGGCCGGCCCGTCGGCGGCGGCCGGCGCGGCGATGCAGTGGCTGAATCCGAAGGCGTGGCTCGCGTGCGTGGCCGCGATGGGCGCGTATGCGACCGATGGCGACCGCACGCAGGTCTGGCAGTTCGCCGCGCTGTATCTGGTGATCTGTTTCGCGTCGATCGCGTGCTGGTCGTATGCGGGCGCATCGCTGCGGCACCGGCTTGCGAACGCGCGGCACATGCGCGTGTTCAACCGGTTGATGGCGCTGCTGCTCGCCGGCAGTGCTCTCTTCCTGCTCGACGTGTAGCGCTTGCCGTTCAGCTCGTCGCGCTGCGGTACTGGCCGGGCGTCGCAGCGGCGATCCGCCGGAACGCGCGCTGGAAATGCGCCTGGTCGGCAAAGCCCGCGTCGAGCGCGACATCAGCGATCGGCCGGCCGCGGCGCAACTCCGTGCGGCCGTACTGCACGCGGCGATCGATCAGGAATGCATGCGGCGTCATCCCGTAGCGGGCGTTGAACGCGCGGATCAGGTATGACGGCGACAGATCGGCCGCCGCGCAGATCGCATCGAGCGTGACGCCCTCGCGGCAATGTGCGGCGATATAGTCGGCCGCGCGCGCGAGCCGGGCATTGTCGTCCCCGGCGCGCGGGCCGGGGAGTTCACGATCGAGCGCGCCGTGCAGCGCCGTGAAGAACTCGACCGCCGCGCTCTCCTTGCCGAGCGGATCGATGCCGGGCGCGACGAGCGTGCGGTAGAAGCTGCCAAATTGCGCGAACAGGTCGCGGCGCTCCGTCAACTTCGGCGAAAAGCCGTGAAAATCGCCGTTCGGATCGCGGCCCAGCGAATGCTGCAGCCGCGCGAGCCACGGCACGTCGACATAGACCATCCGATACGCCCATGCATCGGGGCCGTACGGATTGCACGCGTGCACCTGCTCCGGATCGATGATCACGAGCACGCCGCGCCCGACGTGCTCGTTCGTCGCGCCGTTCACGTAGCTGCTCGTGCCGCCGACGATCGCGCCCACCGAAAACGTGTCGTGCGTGTGCTTTGCGTAGCAGATCGCGCGGCCGTCGTCGACGGTGCGCGCCTCGATGAACGGCAGCGCGGCATCACGCCAGAACGGCGACGGTACGACGGATCGGTTGGCGGTACGGCTCACGCGGCGGGCTCCCGGTTCGGACGGGGAACGCTCACCGTACAAGACTGTGCGGCGCCGCGCAACCGGATCGGCGGTTCGGCGGTTCGGCGGTTCGGCGGTTCGGCGGTTCGGCGGTTCGGCGGTTTGCCGGTTCGCGGCTTTGACACCGGACCGCGGCTTCGACGCCGGATCGCGCCGTTTCGCCTAAGCTTTGAATTCCGTCCGCCGCGGCACCCACGGCGGATCCCGTTCATTCCTCTCCCGTCACGCACATGCATATCGATCTGAAAGGCAAGACCGCGGTTGTCACCGCCTCCACCGCCGGCATCGGGCTCGCGATCGCCGAAGGGCTCGCGCGCGCCGGCGCGCGCGTCGTCGTCAACGGCCGCAGCGACGCATCCGTGCAGTCCGCGCTCGCGCACCTGCGCGCCGCCGTCCCGGACGCGGGCTTCGACGGCATCGCGGCCGACCTGTCCGATGCCGCCGGCGTTGCCCGCATCACGCAGCACACGCCCGCGGCCGACATCCTCGTCAACAACGCGGGCATCTACGGCCTGAAGGCGTTCTTCGACATCGACGACGCCGAATGGGACCACTATTTCCAGACCAACGTGATGTCCGGCGTGCGTCTCGCACGGCATTACCTGAAGGGGATGATCGAACGCAATGCCGGTCGCATCGTGTTCATTTCGTCGGAATCCGGCCTGAACATCCCGGTCGACATGATTCATTACGGCTTCACGAAAACCGCGCAGTTGTCGATCGCACGCGGCCTCGCGAAGCTCGCGGCCGGCACGAACGTGACGGTCAATTCGGTGCTGCCGGGGCCGACGATGTCGGACGGCGTGCGGGCGCTGCTGAAGGAAACGGCCGACGAAACCGGCCGCAGCGTCGAGGACGTGGCCGTGGATTTCGTGCGCAACCACCGCTCGAGCTCGATCATCCAGCGGCCCGCGACGCCCGAGGAAGTCGCGAACCTGGTCGTCTACGTGTGCTCGCCGCTCGCTTCGGCGACGACGGGCGCCGCATTGCGGGTGGACGGCGGCGTGGTCGACACGATCGCGTGACGGCAGGCGGGCACGGCCGCCGTCGCGCTAGCGCGACGCGGCCTTGCCCGTCTGAAGCGTGCCCTTGCGGTCGGCGTCCATGCAGGAATCGAAGCCGCGTTGCGTGACGACGCCGGCCTTGTCGAACACGACGAAATATTCGCGGTGATCGTTGCCGTGCTCGATGAAGTAGTTGTAGCAGACGCCGCTGCCGTTGCGGACCATCCATACGCTGCGCGGATTGCCGCCGGCGCGGACGACATCGGCGCGCGTCGCGCCATGCCGTGACGCGGCCCTCGCGAGCGGCGTGCGCGAATACGAAAACGGCAGCCACGAGTCGAACCACGCGCAACCGTGCAACATCAGGCAGCCGGCGGCCAGGGACAGCGTCGCTGCGGGACGGGACATCGTAATCAATCGCATGCTTGGTGAAATCTGCTGCGCCATGCCGGCGTGATCGAAAGCGCCATGCTACTAGACCTTTGGGTCCGGATCGAAAAGAAATGTAGAGATCTTTATCCGAATCCTTGCATTGCATCCTTCGGCACAAGCCGGATCGTCGTCCGTCGCGGCGGCCGATACACGCTTGAACGCGCATCCGTACGACCCCGTCATGCCGCCTCCGCCCGCGTCGTCATGCAATCCATTCGGCCCACAGCATCGTCAGCACCGTCATCAGCGCGGGGCCGACGAACAACCCGATCAGGCCGAACGTCTCGGCGCCGCCGAGGATGCCGAACAGCACGAGCAGGAACGGCAGCCGTGCGGAACTGCCGATCAGCACCGGCCGCACGAAGTGCTCGGCCACGAACACGACGACGAACCCGAGCACGGCCACCACGATCGCCCACATGGTCGCGCCCTGCACGAACAGCCAGAGCGCCGCGCCGCAGAACACGACCGGCGCGCAGAACGGCAGCATCGCGGCGATCGCCGTGACGAGGCCGAGCAGCGCCGCATGCGGGACGCCGGCCAGCGCATACGCGATGCCGAGCAGCGCGCCCTCGCCCAGCCCGACCACGACCAGCCCCGTCACCGTGCCGAACACGGCCGCGACCATCCGCTCGATCAGCTCCGCGCCGCTGCGCCCGAACGCGCGCCGTGCGCCCTGCAGCAACGCCCCCGACAGCTTGTGGCCCGCGCGCAGGATCACGAACAACGTGACGAGCATGAAGCCGAATTCGAGCAGCGCATGCGCGAGCTTCGTGCCGAACTGCCGGCCGAACGCGAGGAATTTCTCGCTGTTGACGCCGTGCATCGCGCTGGCCGCATGCAGCGGATGACCGAGGTTGGCCTGCCACCATTCGGTGATCTGCGCCGCGCCGTAAGGCAGCCGGCCGACCACGTCCGGCACCGGAATGCCGTTGTCCTGGATCGTGCGCAGCCACTCGCGCAGGTCATGCGCCTGCCCGATCGCCTGGGTTGCCGCGACGGCCACCGGCAGCACGACCAGCAACGAGATCGCCGCCGTGATGACGACCGCGATGAGCGTCGGGCGATTGCGGAACAGGCGGTGCGATTCGAAGCGCTTGAGCATCGGCCACATCGCGATGGCGATCACGCAGGCCCAGGCGATGGCGGGAATGAAATCGCGGATCACCCACAGCGCGATCACCAGCAGCGCGGCATACAGCACGGCGCGGGAGACCTGCTGCGTGCGCGGCCGCGCGGCAGGATCGGGAGACGACGGGACATGTGCGCCCATGGCACCTCTGTCGAAATGAAAAAATGGCGGTTCGTGCAGGCAACCGGCCTGCGCGAACCGCCATTCTATCCATCGGCGCCGGATCGGCGGCGCATGTCATGCGCGCACCGCCCCGGCACCCCGCCCGCTCAGGCCACCTTGTCGGCGGTCCGGTAGCGCTCGAGCCAGTGCGCGTACGGTGCCGGCAGCGTCCACGACGGACGCTCGACGCCAAGCTGCTTGGCCGCGTAGTACGGCCAGTGCGGATCGGCCAGATGCGCGCGGCCGACCATCACGAGATCGAGCTGCTCTTCCGCCACCACGCGGTTCGCGAGTTGCGGCGTGTCGATCCCCCACGCGGACGACACCGGCAGCCCGGCCTCGCGGCGCACGCGCTCGGCGATCGGCGCGAGGAACGCCGGGCCCCACGGAATCTGCGCGTCGGGCGTCGAGAAACCGACCGACACGCTCAGCATGTCGAGCCCTTCCTGCTTCAGCCGCTGCGTGAGCGCGATCGATTCGGCGAGCGTCTCTTCGTCGCGGCCGTCGTATTCGATCACGCCGAAACGCGCGGTCAGCGGCAGATGCTCCGGCCACACCTTGCGCACGGCCGCCAGCGTTTCGACGAGGAAACGGCCGCGGTTCTCGGCCGAGCCGCCGTATTCGTCGTCACGCTGGTTCGCATGCACCGAGAAGAAGCTCTGGCCGAGATAGCCGTGCGCGAAGTGCAGTTCGAGCCATTCGAAGCCCAGGTCGCGCGCGCGCTTCGCCGACGCAACGAAGTCGGCCTGCACGCGTGCGATGTCGTCGCGCGTCATCGCACGCGGCGTCTTCGGCAGATGCGCGCCGAACGGCACGGCCGACGGCGCGATGGTCTGCCAGCCGCGCGGATCGCCGTCGGCGATATGGTCGTCGCCTTCCCACGGGCGGTTCGCGCTCGCCTTGCGGCCCGCGTGGGCGATCTGGATGCCGGGCACCGCGCCGGCCGCCTTGATCGCCGCGACCGACGGTGCGAATGCTTCGGCCTGCGCATCGTTCCACAGCCCCGCGCAGCCCGGCGTGATGCGCCCTTCCGGCGACACGGCCGTCGCCTCGGCGATCACGAGGCCCGCGCCGCCACGCGCGATGCCGGCCAGATGCACGTGATGCCAATCGTTGACGACGCCGTCCTCGGCGACGTACTGGCACATCGGCGGCACCGCGATGCGGTTGCGCAGCGTGACATCCTTGAGTTTGAACGGTTCGAACAGGGCAGACATCCACGGCTCCTTTGCTTGGTTCTGCAAAACGACTGGAAACGCGTCGTGCGGTGTGCACGACGGAACGATTCGGGCCGTCGCCGGGCGGCCAGCGCCCGGCGACGGATACGGTGCGGCGCCGGCCGGACCGGCGCCATCGACTCAACGGTGGCCGAGCTGCGCGAGCAGCGCCTCGGCGGCAGGCTCCGACGACGCGGGGTTCTGCCCGGTGATCAGCAGCCCGTCGGTGACGATATGCGGCGCCCAGTCGGCGCTGCGCTCGAATTGCGCGCCGTTGGTCTTCAGCATGTCCTCGACGAGGAACGGCACGACTTCCGTCAGTTCGACGGCCGCTTCCTCGCTGTTGGTGAAGCCCGTCGCGCGCTTGCCGCGCACGACCGATTCACCGGTCTGCGGGTTCTTCACGTGACGCAGCACGCCCGGCGCGTGGCACACGGCCGCGACCGGCTTGCCGGCCGCCAGCGCGCGCTCGATCAGGCCGATCGAATGCAGATCCTCGGCCAGATCCCACAGCGGGCCATGGCCGCCCGGGTAGAACACGGCGTCGTAGTCGTCCACGGACACGTCGGCCAGCTTGTGCGTCGACGCGAGCTCGGCCTTGGCCGCCGGATCGGCGTCGAAACGACGCGTCGCGTCGGTCTGGGCCGTCGGATCACTGCTTTTCGGGTCGAGCGGCGGCTGGCCGCCCTTCGGCGACGCGAGCGTCAGCTCGACGCCCGCATCCTTGAACGTGTAGTACGGCGCGGCCAGTTCCTCGAGCCAGAAGCCGGTCTTCTTGCCGGTGTCGCCGAGCGTGTCGTGCGAGGTCAGGACAACCAGAATCTTCATGATCGGACACTCCTTCGAAAATGGATGAGGGGAACGGGGCCGCACCACCGGACAACCTGGCCGGTCGGCGCGGCACGCCTGTCGGTTAGTCAGCTATGACGCGTCAACGTGCGACCCGCGTATCCGAATGCGGCATGTGCCTATTAGACCAGTCGTCTAGAACCATTCGAAATAAAACGACGGCGTCTCGCTGCATCGTCAGCATCGCAGCGCGGAATGGCATCCAGATGGCATTTTCGCGTCTTCGATGCATGCGCCGCGGACGTCGTCGCATTCATGGGAACGGATGATAGCCCCGGATTAGACCAGTCGTCTAGTAACCCCTGACAACGTCATGGCCTTTTCCGGGGAGCACGATCTGCTGGGGTCTGTCGTCGCTCAGCGCTGGCGGCGCGGCAAAGCGGATCGCGGGAACCGCCCGCCCGGCATTGCGCCGGGCGGTTGCGGCCCCCGCCGGTGTGACGACCGGATCAGAGCAACCCCATCCCGCCCGACGCGATGATCTCCGCGCCGACGATGAACGCGGATTCCGGCGCGCTGAGGTGCAGCACCGTCGACGCGATTTCATCCGGCGTGCCGAACCGGCCGACCGGCACGAGGCCCTTGATCTTCTCGGCCGTCTCGTCGAGCGTCGCGGCATCGAACCCGAGCTTGCCGTAGAGCGGCGTCTGCACGGGCCCGGGGCTCACGACGTTCACGCGCACGCCGTGCGGCAGCAATTCCGCCGACAGCGTCTTCGCGAACGAATTGACGGCCGCCTTGCTTGCCGCGTACACCGACGAGCCGGGCATCCCGATGTGCGCGTTGATCGAGCCGTTGATCACGATCGACGCGCCGCGGTTCAGCAGCGGCACCAGCGACTGGATCTGGAAATACGCGCCCTTCACGTTGGTGTTGAACACGAGATCCCACATGGCCTCGTCGCTGTCGGCGAATGGCGCGAGTTTCGCGACGCCCGCGTTGATGAACACGGCGTCGAGCCGCGCCCCCGCCGACGCGATCGCATCGGCCAGCGCGCGGGCCGACGCGACGCTGCCGGCCTCGTTGCGGATCGCCAGCGCGTCGGCGCCGAGCGTTTGCCGTGCGGCCTCGAGCGTCTGCGCATCGCGCCCGGTGATGATGACGCGTGCGCCTTCTGCCGCGAATGCCTTGGCGGCCGCCAGGCCGATGCCGCTGTTACCGCCCGTGACGAGGACCGTCTTTCCTTCGAAGCGTTGCATGATGTTCTCCTGTGAACCGGTGAGTTGACCGTGAACACAGGATGCGCGCGGCGGCCTGCCCTGCCGTACGACGGGCGCGACGAACATGTTCGAAATCTTCGAACGTGTTTGGGCGGCCGGTTCGATTGCCGTGTTTTTCCGGCGCCGTGTCAGCCAGCCACGTCGATGCCGTCGAGCAGGCGCTGCGCGAGCCGCGGCTCGCGCAATTGCTCGAGCCACCATTGCAGCGCGCGGCCGTCCCGGTCGCCATGCCACGCGACATACAGCCGGTTCGGCTCGCGTGGATCGGCCGTCTCTTTTTCCACGAGTTCGCCGCGCTCGAGCAGCGAGGCCACGCGCCGGCGCGGCACCCAGCCGACGCCGAGCCCGTCA